>NZ_JBFBAE010000003.1:289576-461496 GCF_040689465.1 Amycolatopsis sp. NPDC051373
TCGGGATTGTACGGTCGGATCGGCCCGGGGGCCGATCGCACCGCACAATCCCGAAGCCGGCGCGATCTCGCTGGTGGGTCGCCTGGAGAGGACGACCGGGCGGAGGGGTTGGTGCGGGAGGTCATGGACGTGACGCAGTGCACGTCCGGGTCGCCCGGTCGGGTGGTCGGCGACGCCGTGACCTGGGCGTTCGCCGCGAGGGGGCCGTTGGCGACGGCGGGAATCGGAAACTGTCGGGGGTGCCGCGCATCATGGAGGACGTGGCAGCAGACGTCCTCGACCTCTTCTCCCCCGCGACCCGCACGTGGTTCGAGGGGGCGTTCGCCGCGCCGACCGCGGCGCAGGAAGGGGCCTGGCGGGCCGCGCACGCCGGGCAGCACGCCCTGGTGGTGGCGCCCACCGGGTCCGGCAAGACGCTGTCCGCGTTCCTGTGGGCACTCGACCGGCTGTCGGTGGAACCACCGCCGGCGGAGCCGCGCAAGCGCTGCCGGATCCTCTACGTCTCGCCGCTGAAGGCGCTGGCGGTCGACGTGCAGCGCAACCTGCGGGCGCCGCTCGCCGGGATCTCGCAGGCATCGCGGCGGCTGGGGCTGCCGGTGCCGGAGATCGAGGTCGGCATGCGCACCGGCGACACCACGGCGGCCGAGCGCCGGTCGTTCGGCAAGACGCCGCCCGACGTGCTGGTGACCACGCCGGAGTCGCTGTTCCTCATCCTCACGTCGTCGGCGCGGGAGTCGCTGGCGGGCGTGGAGACGGTGATCGTCGACGAGGTCCACGCCGTGGCGGGCGGCAAACGGGGCGCGCACCTGGCGGTGTCGCTGGAGCGGCTCGACGCGCTGCTGCCGAAGCCCGCGCAGCGGATCGGGTTGTCGGCCACCGTACGGCCGGTCGACGAGGTGAGCTCCTTCCTCGCCGGCGGGCGGCCGGTCAAGGTGGTGCAGCCGAAGCTCGCGAAGACCATCGAGGTCCGCGTCGAGGTGCCGGTGGAGGACATGGCGAACCTCGACGGGCCGGCGCCGTCGCCGATGGAGCGGCTGGAGAACTTCACGTCGTTGTCGCAGCTGCCTTCCGAGGGCGGCGTCGGCACGCAGGAGGAGATCGCGGGCGCCGAGGTGAAGCGGCCGTCGATCTGGCCCGCGGTCGAGGAACGGGTGCTGGAGCTGATCCAGGCGCACCGGTCGACGATCGTGTTCGCCAACTCGCGGCGGCTCACCGAACGGCTCACGGCGCGGCTCAACGAGCTGGCGGCCGAGCAGACGGAGCTGCGGGCCGGCGACGACTTCCCCGCCGAGGCGATCGGGCAGTCCGGGCTCACCACCGGTGCGGCGCCGACGATCGCGAGGGCGCACCACGGGTCGATGTCGCGGGAGCAGCGCACCCACGTGGAAGAGGAGCTCAAGTCCGGGCGGCTGCCGTGCGTGGTGGCGACGTCGTCGCTGGAGCTGGGCATCGACATGGGCGCGGTCGACCTCGTGGTGCAGATCGAGGCGCCGCCCACGGTCGCGTCGGGGCTGCAGCGGGTCGGGCGCGCCGGGCACCAGGTGGGGGCCGTGTCGTCCGGCGTGATATTCCCGAAGTTCCGCGGCGACCTCGTGTCGTGCGCGGTGGTCGCGGAGCGGATGGCAGCGGGGGCGATCGAGGCCGTGCGGTACCCGCGCAACCCGCTCGACGTGCTTGCGCAGCACGTGGTGGCGATGGTGGCGCTCGAGTCGTGGACGGTGCCGGAGATCGCGGCGCTGGTGCGGCGGGCGGCGCCGTTCTCCGCGTTGCCCGACGACGCGTTGCACGCGGTGCTCGACATGCTGGCCGGGCGGTACCCGAGCGAGGAGTTCGGCGAGCTGCGGGCGCGGATCACGTGGGACCGCGTGACCGGTGAGCTGCACGGGCGGCCGGGTTCGCAGCGGCTGGCGGTCACGTCGGGCGGCACGATCCCCGATCGAGGGCTGTTCACGGTGATGACGCCGGGGGCCGACGACAAACCCGGCTCGCGCGTCGGCGAGTTCGACGAGGAGATGGTGTACGAGTCGCGCGTCGGCGACACCATCCTGCTGGGCACGTCGTCGTGGCGGATCACGGACATCACCCACGACCGCGTGATCGTGGTGCCGGCGCCGGGCGAGCCCGCCCGGATGCCGTTCTGGAAGGGCGACGCGGCGGGGCGGCCGCTGGAGCTCGGGCGGGCACTGGGCGCGTTCGTGCGGGAGCTGTCCACTTCGGACAGCGTGGCGGCGCGCGACCGGGCCGCGGCGGCGGGGCTCGACCAACGGGCGTGCGACAACCTGCTGGCGTACCTGGAAGAGCAGAAATCGGCGACGCGGCACGTGCCGAACGACCGGACGATCCTGCTGGAGCGCTACCGCGACGAGCTGGGCGACTGGCGGATCGTGGTGCACTCTCCGTTCGGGGCGCAGGTCAACGCACCGTGGGCGCTGGCGATCGCCGCGCGGCTGCGGGAGAACCGGGGTGTCGACGCGCAGGTGGCGCATTCCGACGACGGCATCGTGCTGCGGCTGCCCGACGCGCTCGACGCCGAGGGCGGCGAGGTCACCATCGGCGCCGACGACGTGCTGCTGGACCCGGAGGAGGTCGAGCAGCTGATCGTGGCGGAAGTCGGCGGGTCGGCGGTGTTCGCCGCGCGGTTCCGCGAGTGCGCGGCCCGCTCGCTGCTGCTGCCGCGGCGCGATCCGCGGCGGCGGACCCCGTTGTGGCAGCAGCGGCAGCGAGCGTCCCAGCTGCTGTCGGTGGCGGCGAAGTACGAGCGGTTCCCCGTGGTGCTGGAGGCGATGCGGGAGGTTCTGCAGGACGTCTACGACGTGGGCGGGCTGCGAGAGCTGATGGCCGACGTCCGGGCGCGGCGGGTGCGGCTGGTCGAGGTGGAGACGCCGGCGGCGTCGCCGTTCGCGCGGAGCCTGCTGTTCGGTTACGTCGGGATGTTCCTGTACGAGACCGATGCGCCGCTGGCCGAGCGGCGCGCGGCCGCGTTGTCGCTGGATTCGGGGCTGCTGGCCGAACTGCTCGGCACGGAGGCGATCCGGGAGCTGCTGGATCCGGACGCCGTGCGCGAGGTGGAGCGGTCGCTGCAGCGGCTGGATCCCGAGCGGCACGCGCGTTCGGCCGAGGACGCGGCCGACCTGTTGCGATTCCTGGGTGATCTGTCCACTGTGGAGGCTCTGGAACGAGGGATCCAGCCCGAGTGGCTGGAGGAACTGGAAGCCGCGCGGCGGGCGATCCGGGTGCGGATCGCCGGCGAGGAACGCTATCTGGCGATCGAGGACGCCGGGCGGGTGCGCGACGCGCTCGGGGTCGCGCTGCCTGTGGGGGTGCCCGAGGCGTTCACGGAACCGGTGGAGGATCCGCTGGGCGATCTGCTCGGGCGGTACGCGCGGATTCGCGCACCGTTCCCGGCTTCGGCGGCGGCCGCGCGGTTCGGGCTCGGCTCGGCCGTGGTCACGGGTGTGCTGGAGCGGATGACCGGGCAGGGGCGGCTGGTCCGGGGTGAGCTGAGCCCGATCGGGCACCCGGACACCCACGGCGTGGGGCTCGAATACTGCGACGCGGCGGTGCTGCGGCGGCTGCGTCGGGCGTCGCTGGCGAAGCTGCGGGCGGAGGTCGAGCCCGTGGAGCCCGCGGCGCTGGGCCGGTTCCTGCCGTCGTGGCACGGGATCGGCGCGCGGGTGCGCTCGGCGCCGACGGCTGACGACGTGCTGTCGGTGGTCGAGCAGCTGGCCGGCGCGCCGTTGCCGGCGAGTGCCGTGGAGTCGCTGATCCTGCCGAGCCGGCTGCCGGGCTACTCCCCCGCGCTGCTCGACGAGCTCACCACGGCCGGCGAGGTCACGTGGGCGGGCTGCGGCGCGCTGTCCGGCGGGGACGGGTGGCTGGCGCTCGCCCCGACGGACGTGGCCGACCTGCTGCTGCCGGAGGTCGAGGAGAACGCGCCGTCGAGCCCGGTCCACGAGGCTCTTCTGTCCACTTTGGAGGGTGGCGCACTGTTCTTCCGGCAGCTGGTGGACCGGGTTTCGCCACAGCTGGAGTCGCCGCCGAACGACGGCGACATCGCAGGCGCGCTGTGGGACCTCGTGTGGGCCGGGCTGGTCACGGGCGACACGCTGGCGCCGCTGCGCGCGCAGGTCGCGGGCCACGGCGCCCACAAACCGCGGCGGCAGGCTCCGCGCGGCCGGTATGCGCGGCTGCGGGCGGGGCGCCCGGCGATGCCGTCGCGCACGGGACCGCCGACGGTCGCGGGCCGCTGGGCTCTCACGCCGGCGCGGGAGACCGATCCGACGCGCCGGGCCCACGCGCGCACCGAGGCGTTCCTCGAACGGCACGGCGTGCTCACGCGCGGTGCGCTCGACACCGAACGGGTTACGGGCGGGTTTTCGGGGATCTACAAGGTGTTGCGCGGCATGGAGGACTCGGGCCAGGTCGTGCGCGGCTACGTGGTGGAGGGCCTCGGCGCGGCGCAGTTCGCGGCGAAGGGTGCGGTCGATCGGCTGCGCGCCTTGTCGGGTCCCGCGCCCGGTGCGGACGGCTGGTCCGGCTCCCCGGCTCGGGCCGGTAGCGACCGCGCGGTGGTGCTGGCCGCCGCCGACCCCGCCCAGCCCTACGGTGCGGCCCTGCCCTGGCCGGCCGCCACAGGCGACACGAAACACCGCCCGGCGCGCAAGGCGGGCGCCCTCGCGGTCCTCGTCGGCGGCGTCCCCGCCCTCTACGTCGAACGCGGCGGCCGCTCGCTACTGAGCTTCACCGAGGACCGCGCCCCCCTCCAAGCCGCGGCGGCGGGCCTCTCCACCGCCGTCCGCGAGGGCTGGCTGGGCCAGCTGGCCGTCCAACGCGCCGACGGCGAACAAGCCCTCACCTCGGAACTCGCCGACATCCTCCGGGAGGCCGGCTTCCGGGCGACGCCGAAGGGGCTGCGGTTACGCGCCTGAGTATTCGAGTGTCCAAGTATTCGAGTACGTGAGCGCCTGAGTTTCTGAGTGGCTGAGTGGCCGAGTGACGGGCATCGGGCGAGGTCGGCACGGCCGTGGACCCGGTGGTCATTACACTTCGTCCGGATACCCGGCGGGAAGAAGGACGTTCGATCATGGCGATGCGCGCTCTGCGCTACTTCGGGGACCCGGTGCTCAAGACGGTCTGCGATCCCGTGACGACTTTCGACAAGAAGGTCGAGGCGCTGGTCACGGATCTCATGGACTCGGTGAAACCGGACGGGCGCGCGGGGCTGGCGGCGCCGCAGATCGGGGTGGGGCTGAGGGTGTTCAGTTACGACGTGGGTGGCCTGACGGGCTACGTCATCAACCCCGAGATCGTCTCGTTGTCGGAGGAGACGCACGACATCGACGAGGGCTGCCTGTCTGTGCCGGAGCTGTGGTTTCCGACCGTGCGGGCCAAGCACGCGGTGGTGCGGGGCGTCGACCTGCGCAACGAGCCGATCGAGGTCGAGGGGGTCGACGTGCTGGCGCAGTGCCTGCAGCACGAGACCGACCACCTGGACGGCATGCTCTACCTGGACCGCCTGACGCCTGAGCGCAAGAAGCAGGCGCTCAAGCAGGCGCGGGGCAAGGACTGGTTCTGGAACCGCTGAGCACCATCGGCGAAGTGCATTTATGTTCGCGGAAACGTTTTCCACGAACGGAAACACTGGGATTTGTTCACAGTCTTGAATATCGCAAGCGATGGGGGCACCCGCGACGGCCGCGCCGCGGGGCCGGGATGTGGCCGACGCGGCGAACAGTGACTGGCTCCAGACCACGAAACACCTGCTCAGCGCGTTGCCGAGGTCAGTCGATCAAGCCGGAAAAGGCCGCGCGCTGCCGGTCAGTCTCCAGAGCCAGGCCCGGAACGGCGTGTTCGGGATCGGAAAACGCGAGCGTCGCGGAAATGGCGGAATTCGCCGCACAAATGCCGTGACACGGGGTGCCGTGGGGCGTTGCGGACCAGGGTGCCGCGACGCCGTTCACGGAGCTCGCGGAAAGGCACAGGCTCACGGTGCAGGATCAGCGTGCGCTCACCGCTCTCGAGAAGAACACCACGACATTCGACACAACCCCGCCGGGTGCGACAGTACGGCGCGTCGACGGGGCTTACGCGCAGACGTTCCTCGACGTTCCGTCGCGGCCACGGGTGCGCCGGCCGACAGTGTGCGCGATCTGCTCAGCGCGGCAATGCTCGATCTGCCCGCGGCGTCACGCTGGTGGCCGCCCGAATCCTGCACGACGCGTTCGACGGCGGCGCGCGGGGCGGACTGCCGGCGATCGACCCGACCAACGAGCAGCTCGCGCGGACGCTCGGCTTCCGCACCGTGGACACCTGGACCACCGCCGACGCCTGATCACGCGGAGAAGCGGGGTCAGCCGAAGAACGCCGAACCCGCTTCTCCCGCCCGGCACCCTCCCCGGCACCAATCCGGATCCCCCGCCGCCATCAGTGCTCGACCGCCTTCTGCGCCAATGCGGCGCATCGCGTCGTCGACGAAGGAGCCGTCCAGACGGCGGTCGCGCGCGTGATCAGGCCGCGCGCGTCGAGCTCCAGACCGGTGACGCCGTGGGGCACGGGACCGCAACCCGCTGCCGCAGGACGCCCGCGTGTACGCCGGCCACGAGTGGCTGCTCGGCCCGGCCTGGGCATTCGGCCAGCAGAAGGCGGCGCACGCGCTGCGCCTGGCCGCGTCGGGGTTGTTCGACCGCCACGCCGGGGTGAACATCATTCTCGGTCACCTCGGCGAAGGACTTCCTTACTCCCTTTGGCTGATCGACCACCACAACAAATGGAGCAATGCCGCGCTCCCCTATCCTGCCAAACGGCCGATCACCGAATACTTCACCGAGCACTTCTACGTGACGACGTCCGGCAATTTCCGCACCCAGTCGTTGCTCGCCGCGGTGTCGGAACTGAGCGCCGATCGCGTGCTCTTCTCCACCGACTGGCGGTTCGAAAACGTCGACCACGCGGCCGGCTGGTTCGACTCCGCACCCCTGAACGAACCCGACCGTCGCAAGATCGGCAGGGACAACGCGCTGGCCCTGTTCCGACTCCCCTGATGCAAGGCGACAGTTAACTCAAGGCAAGATCACGATTTAACTCGGACAATCCACGAGTGCGACTTGTTTCGTCCGAGCCCCGTTCCCCGATCGTTCACCCGGCACCGGCTCGAGATTAATTTACCGTCCCTAAGTTCCTGACGCACGTTTCACGACGAAAGCAAAGGGACCATGGACACACCTCTGGCAGTCCGGGCTCGGGGAATCACCAAAAGTTTCGGCGAAGTCGTCGCGCTCGACGAAATCGATCTCGACGTCGCCCAGGGGCAGATCCACGGAGTGGCCGGGCCGAACGGCGCGGGCAAAACCACACTGCTGGGTCTGCTGCTGGGCCTCGCCGTCGCGGACGAGGGCCGCCTGGAGATCCTCGACTCGCCCGTCGGGCGGACGCTGGACGCTCCCGGCGGCGTCGCCGGGTTCGTCGACGGCCCCGGCCTCTACCCCTCGCTCACCGCGCGGAAGAACCTTGCCGCCCTGGCCGCCCTGCGCGGCGGCGACACCCGCACCGCCGGCATCGACGACGCGCTCGCCCAGGTCGGGCTCACCGACGTCGCCGACGACCGCGTGCGCGGCTTCTCCCTCGGCATGCGCCAGCGGCTCGGCCTCGCCGCCGCCCTGCTCACCCACCCGCGCCTGCTCGTGCTCGACGAGCCCGCCAACGGCCTCGACCCCGCCGGCAAGAAACACGTGCACGGGGTCCTCACGCGGCTCGCGGCCGAAGGCGCCACCGTCGTGCTGTCCAGCCACCGCATGGACGACCTCGAAGCGCTGTGCTCGGAGGTCACGATCATCGCGACCGGCCGCGTCGTCTTCACCGGTCCGCTGGGCAAGCTCTCGTCGGAGAATCAGGAGCTCGACTACCGGCTCGTGACCTCCGATCGCGAGGCCGCGCGGAAGCTCGCGGCCGAAACCCCCGGCATCCGGCTCGGCGACGAGTCCGGAAAGGACAGTGGCCTGCTCGTGGTGCGCGCGCTCGTGCCCGCGCTCGACGACCTCGTGGTGCGCCTGGTCCACGCGGGCGTGGCTCTCCGCGAACTCGCGCCCGTGGTGTCGCCGCTTGAGGCCGCGTTCCTCGCCCTCACCGAATCCGAAGAGGCGTCCGAAACCGCGTCTCAGCAGCAGGAGTCCGCCCGATGACCGCGACCCTCACCGAACCCGGCACGCCGGGTACACCGGAAACCCCGACCGCACGCGAGGCACCTGCCTCCGTGGCCCGCGGCTACCGCTTCGAGCTGGTCAAACTCGTCTCCCAGTGGCGAGTCCGCCTGCTGGTGCTCGCCTGCTGGATCGCCCCGGCGCTGTTCGTCGCCGCGGTGAGCCAGCAGAGCGACCTGCCGGTGGACACCGTCTTCGGCCGCTGGATGAACGCCACCGGCTGGGCCGGTTCGCTCGTGATGCTCGGGTTCGCCGGCAGCTACGCGCTCCCGCTGCTCACGTCGGTGGTCGCCGGCGACGTGTTCGCGTCCGAGGACCGGCTCGGCACCTGGCGGCACCTGCTGGTGGCCGTCCGGTCGTACCGGCGGATCTTCGTGGCCAAGGTGCTGGCCAGTCTCACCGTGATCTTCGTGCTCGTGGCCGGCCTGGCCGTGTCCAGCGCCGTCGGCGGTGTCCTCGGCGCCGGCAACCGGCAGCTCGTCGGACTCGACGGGCACCTGCTCTCCCCCGGCGCCGCCGCCGGTCACGTGCTGCTCGCGTGGGTTTGCGCGCTCGCCCCGACGCTCGCGTTGGCCGCGGTCGGGCTGCTCGGGTCCGTCGCGCTGGGCCGGTCGCCGATGGGCCTGCTGCTGCCCGCCGTCGTCGCGCTCGGGATGGCGGTGGCCCAGCTGCTGCCGCTGCCCGTGGCCGTGCGCCTCGCGCTGCCGACGTACTCGTTCATCGCGTGGGAAGGGCTGTTCACCAGTCCCGCGCAAGCCGGACCGCTGCTCGTCAGCATCTTCGTCTGTCTCGTGTGGACAGTCGTGGCGACCGCGCTGGCCTACTTCCTGTTCCTGCGACGCGATTTCACCAACCTGAGCTACGACGGCTCGGCCCGCCGCACCATCACCGCCGGCGCGCTGCCGCTGGTCGGGCTGATCGTGGTCGCCTTCGCGGTGATCGCCGTGGCCACGCCGTCGCTCGGCTCCGGCGTGACGCAGGACAAGGTGCAGCAGTCGCTTTCGACCACGTTCGCGCATCTCTACCGCCTGCAGACCGACGAACTGCACCGCCCCGCCGTGACGGAAGCCCAGCTGGGCGTCACGTCCGAGTGCCAGAAGGGCGGCGGCCTCGTCGCCCAGGAAGGACCGGGCAACGACTGGCGGTGCGTCGTCTCGTGGCATCTCCCCGGCGTCGAAGCGACTGGTCAGGCCATCTACCAGCTCGACGTCACCTCAGACGGGCGGTTCGTCGCCGACGGCGACGGGCCGAAGGAAGTGAACGGCTACTTCCAGGTGCGGACCCCGACCGGGGACCAACCCAACCCGCTGTGGCAGTTCGACGCCAGCGTCGAACTGCTGTCCAACACCCCGAAGGGATGACCCCATGCAGGTAACACGCCGCCGCAGGCGTGCAGGGAGAGCCAGGTCCAGCACCGGCAGATCGCGTCAGATCCGCCTGGTCACCGCCGGAACCGCCACACTCGCCCTGGTCGTGACGGGCTCCGGCATCGGCACCGCGTCGACGCAGGAGTTCGGCCAGCAGCATGTCGGCCAGAACACCAAGGACGGGCTGGTCGTCTCGAGCGACCAGTACCTCGACCCGATCGGCGACCGGCTGGTCGTGAACGACGGCAAGATCATGGCGTCGAAGATCAGCCCGGACGGCACGCACCTCGCCGCGCTGACCACCGACGGCGACGCCGCGCTGACGATCGTGGACCTCAAGAGCTACAAGGTCCAGCAGCTGATCGGCACCTCGGCGAAGGTGAACCTCAAGATCGCCGGCAGCGACGTCGGCCAGGAAGGTCCGTCGTACTCTCCCGACGGCAAGTTCCTGTGGCTCGCCCAGACCGACGGCTACACCAAGTTCTCGGTGAACGCCGACGGCTCGCTCGCCAACCCCGTGTCCGTCAAGATCCCCGCCGACGGACCCAAGCACGCCCTGGTCGCCCAGGCGGTGTTCTCGCCCGACGGCGCCGTCGTGTACGCCGCCGTGAACGGCCAGAACCGCGTGGTCGCCATCAACGCGTCGACCGGCGCCGTCCAGCAGAGCTGGAACACCGGCATCGCGCCGCGCGACCTCGTGCTCGTGGGCTCGAAGCTCTACGTCAGCAACGAGGGCGGCCGGATGCCGCTCCCCGGTGAGACGACGATCAACTCGTACAACACCCAGGTGCCGGCCGACCCGTTCACGGGTGCCTCCACCACCGGCACGGTTTCAGTGATCAACACCGCGAAGCCGGCCGCCGCCGTGGCGACCATCAACGTCGGGCTCCACCCGACCGCGGTGTACGCCAGCAACGGCACGGTGTTCGTCGCGAACACGTCGAGCAACAACGTGTCCGTGATCGATTCGGGCAAGGACAAGGTCACCCAGACCATCGCGACCCAGCCGTGGCCCGAGGCCACGGTCGGGTACGAGCCCGATGGCATCACGCTCACCAAGGACGGGCACCTGCTGGTGACGCTCGGCCGCGCCAACGCGATCGCCGTCTACAAGTACGCCAGCCCGAAGGAGCCGGCCAGCTACATCGGCCTGCTGCCCACGGACTACTTCCCGACCGCGATCGCCACGGTGGGCAAGGACATCGTCGTGTCCAACACCCGCGGCATCGACGCCCAGCGCCCGACCACGGCCGCCGGGCACGGCACGCACGACACGACGTCCAGCGTGCAGCGCTTCCAGCTGCCCGACGACCGGACGATCAAGTCGTACACGCCGAAGGTGTTCAAGCAGAACGGCTGGACGAACAACGCTGTCCAGGTGGCGAACGGCAAGAACAAGAAGCCGGTTCCCGTGCCGGCTCGCCTCGGCGACCCGTCGCCGATCAAGCACGTGTTCCTGCTCGTCAAGGAGAACCGGACCTACGACCAGGTCTTCGGTGACATCCCGCAGGGCAACGGCGACGCGGCGCTGGCGCAGTTCGGCGAGAACGTGACGCCGAACCAGCACGCGCTGGCGCAGCAGTTCGGGTTGTACGACAACACGTACGACATCGGCACGAACTCCGCCGAGGGCCACAACTGGCTCATGCAGGCCGACGACCCGGAGTACACCGAGTCCTCGGCCGGTGAGTACCTGCGCAGCTACGACACCGAGGACGACGTGCTGGGCCACCAGGCCTCCGGCACGCTGTGGTCGGGTGCCGAGGCGGCGGGCAACACCGTGCGCGATTTCGGCGAGTTCCAGCAGTTCCTGACCAAGCCTTCGGGCGCGTCTTGGCAGAACCTGTACTGCGACAGCAAGAACATGGCCGCGACGGGTGAGCCCAGCGCCTACCCGCTCGTGTCGTCGTCGCCGATCCCGTCGCTCAACGACGTGTCGGTGCACGGCTTCCCGAAGTTCGACACCAGCGTGCCGGACGTCTACCGGGAGCAGATCTGGCAGCAGGACTTCGAGAAGAACGGCCCCGCGAACCTGAACATGTTCTGGCTTTCCAGTGACCACACCGGTGGTCCCGCGAACGCCGCCGCCCAGGTCGCGGACAACGACCTCGCCGTGGGCAAGATCGTCGACACGATCTCGCACAGCCAGTACTGGAAGGACTCCGCGATCTTCGTGGTCGAGGACGACTCCCAGGCCGGCCTGGACCACGTCGACGGGCACCGGGCGCCGATCCAGATCATCAGCCCGTACGCCCAGCACGGTGTCGTGGACAGCACGTACTACTCGCAGATCACGATGGTTCGCACGATCGAGCAGATCCTCGGGATCCAGCCGATGAACCAGAAGGACAGCGCGGCCACCCCGATGGCGAGTGCGTTCACGAGCAAGCCGAACC
Organism: Amycolatopsis sp. NPDC051373; assembly: GCF_040689465.1. Taxonomy (NCBI): domain Bacteria; kingdom Bacillati; phylum Actinomycetota; class Actinomycetes; order Pseudonocardiales; family Pseudonocardiaceae; genus Amycolatopsis; species Amycolatopsis sp. NPDC051373. The sequence continues at coordinate 301,535 of NZ_JBFBAE010000003.1, forward strand.
TCACGCCGTTCAACGCGGTGGCGAACCGCACGTCGCTCACGGGCGGCCTCGCGACGCAGCCGTCGTGCGGTCCGGACGTGGTGGCTCCGCAGTTCGCGTCCGTTCAGCCCGACACCGCGGTGCCGGCGGACAAGCAGCAGGTCGCTTCGCAGTGGTCGGCGTGGCAGAAGAACCAGCGCCTCACCGGTCCGAACGCGACGGCGGACTACGCGAACCCCGCGCAGATGAACCACTTCACGTGGTACCAGACGCACGGGTTCAAGACCCCGTACCCCGGTGAGAACAAGGTCTTCTCGCCGGATCAGGTGCCGGGTGCGTACATCCCGTCGGCCGAGTCGGACGGCTGAGTCACTGATTGAGTCATGACACGGGCCCCTGGCCGGCATCACCGCCGGCCGGGGGTTCGTGCGTTCGGGACAGAAATCGCCGGCGATTCGGGCAGCCGCGCCCCGGTGCGGGCCCGGCGCTGGTAACGATGGAGGGATGACCGATCCCATCGTCACCACCCCGTACGGCCGGGTGCGGGGCAGCGTGCGCGAAGGCGTCACGCGGTTCCTCGGCATCCCTTACGCGGCCGCGCCGTTCGGCGAGGCACGGTTCCGGGCGCCGCGCCCGCCCCAGGCGTGGGACGGCGTGCGTGACGCGCACGAGTTCGGGCCGACCGCGCCTTCGGTTCCGTTGCCGGGTTCGTTCCTGGCGGAGCCGGTGGTCGAGGGGCCGGCCTGCCTCAACCTCAACGTGTGGACGCCCGACCCGGACGCGGCCGGACTGCCGGTGCTGGTGTGGCTGCACGGCGGCTCGAACGTCACCGGTTCGTCGGCGATGCCGATCTACGACGGAGCGGCGTTGGCGCGGCGAGGGGTCGTGTTCGTGTCGGTGAACTTCCGGCTCGGCGCGGAAGGCTTCGCGCTGCTGCCGGACGCGGTCGCGAACCGCGCGCTGCTCGACCAGGTCGCGGCGCTGGAGTGGGTGCGCTCCGGCATCGCGGCGTTCGGCGGGGATCCGGACGCGGTGACGTTGTTCGGCACGTCGGCGGGCGCGGGCGCGACGCTGGCGCACGTGGCGATGGATCGCGGCCTGTTCCGGCGGGCGATCGTGCAGAGCGCCGGCGCGCGGGCCGCGCTTTCCGCGTCCGACGCGCTTCTGGTCACCGGCGAGATCGCGCGCGCGGCCGGCGTGGAGCCGACGGCGGCGGGGTTCGCGCGCGTCGCGCCGGAGAAGCTCGCCGCGCTGTCGACGGCGGCCGTCACGGACCTCACGGCCGATCTCGACTCCGCCCGCTGGGGTGCGACGACCGTGGCCGCCGCGCAGCCGTTCCTGCCGGTGGTGGACGGGGAGGTACTGACCGAACCGCCGTTCGACGTGGTCGTGCGCGGCGGCGGGGTGGATCTGTTGATCGGCACCAACGCCGACGAGCTGCTGGCGCTGGCCGGCGCGTCGCTTCCGGACGGTGTCTCGCACTCGGACGTGACGGAATTGCTGGGACGGCTGGGTCTTGCGGTCGAAGCCGCTCCCGAAGGGACGACGCCGGTCGAGCTTTACGCCGACGTGCTGACCGACGCCCTGTTCCGCCGTCCGGTCACGGAGATCGCCCGGGCACGGCCGGCATTCGTGTACGAGTTCGCGTGGCCCTCGCCGTTGCCCGGTGTGGGCGCTGCGCACGGGCTGGAGCTGGGGTTCGTGTTCGGCAACCTCGGGTTGTCCGATCTCGAAGGGCCGACGCCGCCGCGTGCGCTGGCGGATCGGGTACAGGCGGCGTGGGTGGCTTTCGCCACGACCGGCGACCCGGGGTGGCCGCGGCACCGCGAGGACGGCGGGGTGTTCGTGTTCCGGGCCTGACGGCCTCTGAAAAACCACGCGTTCGCGCGGGTGTGGATCGCCGTTACTGTCGGGTGCATGTCCGGCGCCGTGCTTCTCGCCGTCGACGAGAACGCGGATGCGCTGCGTGACGTCGAACGGGAACTGCGCGAGCGCTACGCGCGCCACTACCGCATCGTGAGCCTGCCCTCGGCGCAGGAAGCGTTGGTGCTGCTCGAAGAACTCGCCGCGGATGGTGAAGACGTCGCGCTCGTCCTTGCCGGTCAATGGCTTTCCGGCACGACCGGTGGCGAATTGCTGGCCCAGGCGCGCCGGCTGCACCCGCACGCGAAGCGCGGGCTGCTGATCGCCTGGGGCGAATGGGGCGACCGGGCCACGGGTGAGGCGATCTTCGACGCGATCGCGCGCGGGCACATCGACCACTACGTGCTGCGGCCGCTCGCCGCGCCGGACGAGGTGTTCCATCACGCGATCTCGAACCTGCTGCTCGAATGGACCGAGCTGCGGCGCACGTCGCCCTACACGATCCACGTGGTCGGCGACACCTGGTCCGGACGCGCCTACCGGCTGCGGGAGGTCCTCGGGCGGTGCGCGATCCCGCACTCGTTCTCCCTGGCGGACTCGAGCGAAGGACGCGCCCGCATCGCCCAGGCCGGGCCGGGCGAGCTCCCGATCGTCGTCTTCCCCGACGGCACGGTCCTGCGCAACCCCACCGACGCCGACATCGCCGTGGCCTCGGGCGCGCCGGTCAACCCGGACCGCATGGAGTTCGACCTCGTGATCATCGGGGCGGGCCCGTCCGGGCTTTCGGCGGCCATGTACGGCGCGTCGGAAGGATTCGGCACGCTGGTCGTCGACGAAGGCGGGCTCGGGGGCCAGGCGACGTCCAGTTCGCTGATCCGCAACTACCTCGGTTTCCCCCGGGGCGTCAGCGGCCGCCGGCTGGCGCAGCAGGCGTACGACCAGTCGTGGGTGTTCGGGGCGAAGTTCGTGTTCATGCAGCGGGCAGCCGAGCTGCGGCGCGAAGACGAGCTCTCGATCACGCTGTCCAACGGCACGCAGGTGCGGTCCCGCGCGGTGCTGCTCGCGCTGGGTGCCACCTACCACCGGCTGGGCGTGCCGGCCCTCGAGGCGTTGAACGGGGCCGGCGTCTACTACGGCGGTCCGGCTTCGGAGGCGCCCGGTGTCGCCGACCGCGAGGTCTACGTCGTCGGCGGCGGGAACTCGGCCGGCCAGGCCGCGCTGTACCTGGCGCGGTATGCCAGGCAGGTCACGCTCCTAATCCGCGGCCGGTCGCTGGGCGCGGGCATGTCGCACTACCTCGCCCGGGAAATCGAGGCCACGCCCCGGCTCAGCGTCCTCCTCGCCACCGAGGTCGTCGACGGCGGCGGCACCGGGTGGCTGGAGCACCTCGTGCTTCGCGACCGGCTGACCGGCCGCTCGGCCACCGCCCCCGCCGACGCCCTCTTCGTCATGATCGGCGCGCACCCCCACACCGCGTGGCTGCCCCCGGAGGTCGAGCGCGACGACCGCGGCTTCATCGTGACGGGCCCGGACCTGGCCGGCCCGTGGCCGCTCGAGCGCGCCCCGCTGCCCCTCGAAACGAGCCTGCCGGGCGTGTTCGCGGCGGGAGACGTGCGGCACGGCTCCGTGAAGCGGGTGGCGTCGGCGGTGGGTGAGGGTTCGGTGGCGATCCAGTTGCTGCATCGGATGTTCGCGGCTGAAGAGTTGCAACCGAGGGGACGACCGCAGGAACCCGTGGAGCCGGTCGGGCGGTGAACCGTCTACTGTGGAGTGTTCCGCGCGGTGAACTCGCGGAACAACCGCACCAGCTCTCGCGGCTGCTCCTCCGGCACCCAGTGCCCGGCTTCGGCCACGACAGCGCCGGTGACGTCGTCGGCCAGCCGGGAGACCGACGCCTCGACCTCGGCGCCCCGGCCCCAGCCGCCCGCGCCACCGACGGCGAGCACCGGCACGGCGATCCGCTGTTCGGCGGCGCGCGCGGCGTTGTCGCGGGCGTCCTGGTCGATCGCGCGGTAGTACTCGAACCCCGCGCTCAACGCCCCGGGCTGCGTGTAGGTACGCAGGTATTCGGCGCGGTCGGCGGGGGTGATCACGTCGGCGCGGTGGCCGTAGTGGTCGTAGAACCAGCCGAGGTAGAGGTCTTCCCGCCCGGCGATCAGCGCTTCGGGCAAGCCGGGCGTCCGGTGGAACTCGTGGTGCCAGCGGCGGCCGCCCTGGTTGATGCCGGGACTGCCGTCGCCGGGGATCGCGACGTCGACGATGGTCAGGGTGCGCACGGGGCCGGGGAACTGCGCGGCGAGGGCGTAGGCCACGAGCCCGCCCCAGTCGTGCCCCATCACGTGGAACCGGTCGGCCCGCAGCTCTTCCCGCATCAAGCGGTCGATGTCCGACGCGACCGTGCGCGTGTCGTACCCGCCCTCGGGCCGCGAGGAGTCGCCGAGCCCGCGCAGGTCGGGGGCGACGATCGTGAAGTCGCCGGCGAGCAGGGGCAGCACGTGGCGCCAGCAGAACCACGTTTGGGGCCAGCCGTGCAGGAGCACCACTGGTTCCCCGTGCCCGGCCGTGACGTAGTGCAGGCGCACGTCGCCCAGGTCGGCGTGGTGGTGGGTGAGGCCGGTGGTCATGCGCCTTCCCCCTCGTCGGCCAGCCGGTAGGTCTCCGGTGCCAGCCGCAGCGCCACGAGCGTGACGACGGCCGTCAGCGCCACGAACACCGAGATCGCGACCGTGGTGCCCAGGGATTGCAGCAGGGACAAGGAAAGCAGGGGCACGAGCCCGCCGAGCGCACCGGTGACCTGGTAGGCGATCGACGCGCCGGTGTAGCGCACCCGAGAGGGGAACAGCTCGGACAGGAACGCGCCCTGGGCCCCGTAGAGCACGCTCCAGGCGACGATGCCGGCGGCGAACGAGAGCACCACCGGTACCGCGGAACCCGTGTCCAGCAAGGGAAAGAACGCGAACGCCCAGCCGGCCATGAGCACCGCGGACACCGCGTAGAGCGGTCGGCGGCCCACGCGGTCGGACAGCGCGCCGGAGCCGAGGATCACCGGCACGGTGAGCGCCGCGCCGATCACGGTGCCGTAGAGACCGTAGGAGCTGGGGATCTTCTTCAGGCTCACGTACGCAAGCCCGACGGTGGTGAAGACGTAGTAGCCGCCGAAGGACACCACAGTCACGCCGATCGCGAGCAGCAAACGTGCCCAGTGGCGGCGCAGGACCTCGGCCACGGGTGACTTCGCGGTGCCCTGGCGCACCTGCATCTGCTGGAACACCGGGGATTCCTCGACGGTGCGACGCAACACGACACCGATCACGATGAGCACGAAACTGAGCAGGAACGGGATCCGCCAGGCCCAGCTCGCGAAGCGGTCGCTGCCGGCGAGGGCGACGGTGCCGAGCACGACGCCGTTGGACAGCAACAAGCCCAGCGGTGAACCGAGCTGCGCGAAGCTCGTCGCCCAGCCGCGGCGGCCTTTCGCCGTGTGCTCCCCGATCAGCAGCACGGCGCCGCCCCACTCGCCGCCGACCGCTGCGCCCTGCAGCACGCGCAAGACCACCAGCAGCAGCGGCGCCCAGTACCCGATGGCCGCATACGGCGGCAGGACACCGATCGCGACCGTGGCGCCGCCCATGATCACGAGCGTGAGCATCAACGTGCGTTTGCGGCCGATGCGGTCACCGAGGTGGCCGAACAACGCGGCCCCGAGCGGGCGGGCGAGGAAGCCGACGGCGAACGTCGAGAGCGCGAGCAGCGTCCCGACACCGGGCGCGGCGGCCGGGAAGAATTGCCGGTTGAAGACCAGCGCGGCGACCGTGCCGTAGACGATGAAGTCGTAGAACTCCAGCGTGGTGCCGATCATGCTGGCGGCGACGACCTTGGCCGGGGCCGAGCCGGGCGGTTCGTCCTCGGCGGGTCTCTGCGGCGTGGGGGCCGTGGAGGATTCGGGGTTCATGGTCGGTCTCCTCGTCGAGTACCGGGGATCTAGTGGGGGGTGGAATCGGAGTAGCCGGTCGTGCCGCGGGCGGGGTCGCGCATCGAGGCGAGCAGCTGGGCCGCGGAGTGGGCCATGATCTCGTCGAACGTGGCCTGGATCCGGGCGGGTTCGCGCGAGCGGATGGCGTCGACGAACACCAGGTGGTCCTCCGCAGCCATCAGCGGAAGGACCAGCGATTCGCCCATGCCGGCGTGGACCGAGAGCATCTGGGTCACGAGGTGCTCCCACGCCTGGGCGAGCGTGTTGTTGCCGGACAGCTTGCACAGCAGCCGGTGGAACTCGAGGTCGAGGCGGATGCGGTCGAGGAACGTGCCGGTGCGGGCGCGGTGCATCTCGTCGACGTGCCGCTCGAGCTGGTCGGCGTAGTCGTCCCACAACGGTGAGCGCGCGATCGCCACGGCCGCGCGCCCTTCCAGCGCGGCGCGCACGTCGTAGATCTCGGTGATGTCGGCGGGGCTGAGCCGGCGCACGAACGTGCCGGTGCGCGGCCGCTGCACCACCAGACCCTGGTCGTGCAGCTCGCGCAGCGCCTCGCGGACGGTGCCGCGGCTGACCTGGAACCGTTCGCTGAGCGCGTTTTCGACCAGCGCGCTGCCCGCGCCCAGCTCGCCGGAGGCGATTTCGGCGCGGAGGCTGTCCACGAGCTGCTGACGCAGCGTCCGCCGTTCGAGGAGCCCGCTCATCGGGTGTTCCCGTGGTAGGCGCTGTTCGTGTTGACGCTGTAACTCTTCTCCGCCGACCAGCCGCCGTCGACGGGCAGCACGGCTCCGGTGATGAAGCCGCTTTCCGGGCTGGACAGGAAAGCCACGGCGTCGGCGACGTCCCGGGCCGTGCCGCCCGCGCCGAGTGGCACGACGGCGGTGAGCGAGTCGACGAAGTCCTTGTCGTGGTAGTAGCTCTCGGTCATCGGCGTGCGGATCGTGCCCGGCGCGACCACGTTCACGCGGATGCGGAAGCGACCCAGATCCGTGGAAAGGTTGCGGGACAGGCCGATGACGCCGTGTTTGCTCGCGGAGTAGGCCGGGCGGTTGCTGATGCCCGTGAGGCCGGCGACCGAGGCGATGTTCACGATGGCGCGGGGTGTTCCGTCCTTTTCGGACACCGCGCGGCGGGCGAACTCACGGCAGGTGAGGAAGGTGCCGGTGAGGTTGGTCGCGAGCACGTCGTCCCACTCGGCCAGCGTGATGTCGAGGATGTTGACGATTTCGCGGACGCCGCCGCTGTTCACGAGCGTGGCCACGGTGCCGAGCTCACGTTCGGCCTCGGCGAAGGCGGCGGCGACGGAACCTTCGTCGCGCAGGTCGCAGTGCAGGCCGAGGTGGCGCTGCCCCGGGCCGCGGGGCAGCTCGGCGGCGGCCGCGGCGGCGTCACCGCGGTCGAGGAGCACGACGTCGTCTCCGCGCGCGGAGAGGCGGGCGCCGATCTCGCGGCCGAAGCCGCCGGCTCCGCCGGTGACGAGGGTGACGGTCATTTCGCCTCGCTCTCGAACTCGGCGATGCCGAGCACGCGTTCGTATTCGGCCAGCGGCATCAGGGTGTCGAGGACGCCGCGAGTGGACCCCTCGTCGCGGATCGCCCGCAGGACCGTGCGGGCGGCCTGCGCGTACGCGAGCGTGGTGGACAGGCACATGATCGCGATCTTGTAACCCAGCTCGCCGAGCTCGGCCGTGTCCCGCAGCGTCCAGGGCCAGACCTCGAACGCGTCGAACAGCAGCGGGACGCCGGGCAGCAGCTTCGGCAGCCGGCGCACCTGGTCCTCGGACCGGACATCCTCCACCATCACCAGGTCGGCGCCCTCCTCGGCGAACGCCTCTGCCCGCCTGAGGGCTTCGGCCTCGTCGCCGAGGGCGAGCGCGTCGGTGCGGGCGATGATGAGGAAGTCGGGGTCGGTGCGGGCCTTCAAGGCCGCGCGCAGCCTCGCGATGGCGTCGTCGAAGGGGACGATCCGGACCCCCTCCATCGCACCGCAGCGCTTGGGCAGGTCCTGGTCCTCGAGGTGGATGCCGGCGACGCCGGCCGCCTCGAATTCGCGCACCGTACGCGCGACGGCGTGCCTGTCGCCGTACCCGGCATCGGCGTCGGCGAGAACCGGGAGCGCGATCGAACCCGTCACCCAGCGTGCCCGCTCGGTCATCTCGTGCCGGTCGGCGAGCCCGACGTCCGGCCGTCCGAGCAAGCCCGCGGAGGCCGCGTTGCCGGACAGGTAAACGGCCTCGAACCCCTCGTCCTGCGCGATCCGCGCCGCGAGCGCGTCATGACACCCGGGGGCCACCACACATCCGGGCCGCGCGAGGAGCTCTCGCATCCGCGCTCGGACGGCGCGGACTTCGTGATCACTGCTGGTCACCATGGGGCTCACTGTCATTGCTCGATGGTGAGGCAGTCAACTGTCGGTTGTCGGACGATGGAACATCGGCAGGGCGGTGACCGCGGAGGTGGTCAGTGGCGGCCGGTTTCACGCGTCGCCGCGGTTCCCAAGCTCTGTTCGTACGCGCCGAAGCCGAACCGAAGTCCGCGCAGAAGTCCACGATCTCGTCCACCAGTGGCCGGTTGGCCGCGGGCTACACGAGCCCGCGCTGTTTTTGATCTTTTCTCCAGACCTGAGGAGTGAGCGAGTACTCGTTGCCCTCGGGATCCGTGGCGTCGGCGGGCTCGTTCGGCGCCGGCGTGCGCAGGGCGGGGCGAAGGCGGTTGCGGCCGCGTTGGGGGTCCGTCGAGAGCAGGAACTCGATCGCCGGTCCGCGAGCCGAAGGGCTGCGCAGGCCGGTGATCTCCGCGTGGGTCGACGTCACCGGCCACCCGATCAACGCCGACCAGAAGGCGGCGAGGCGGGCCGGGTCGGGGGAATCGACGACGAGCGCGGCCAGTGTGCCCGTGTCGGCGTACTCGGGCCGGGGCTCGAGTACGCAGAACTCGTTGCCCTCAGGATCGGCGAGGACGACCCAGGGCACGTCACCCTGACCGACGTCCAGGAGGCGCGCACCGAGCATCCGGGCGTGCGCCACCACCTCGCGCTGGTGGTCGAGGGTGCGGCTGGACAGGTCGAGGTGGAGCCGGTTCTTGTGCGTTTTGGCGGCCGTCTCGGAGACGAAGGTGAGGGCGAACTCGCAGCCGTCGGTGTCCGGGGGCCGTACGACCGGGCCCTCCTGGCGCCAGCCGAGCAGCGCGGCCCAGAACCCCGCGAGGGCGAGGGGCCGCGCTGCGTCGACGGTGAGGTGATCGACGGTGAAGCTGTCGACCGGCCGGCTGGGCGTGGTCATGGGCCGAAGGTAGCGGCGACCACCGACAAGAACCGGGGAAGCTTCCCCACTTTCCGGTTCAGCGGGTGGCCAGCCGCAGCAAGGCCCAGAGTTGGGCGGCCAGGTCGTGGCCGCGCGAGGAGACGACGGCGGTCGGGGCGGCGCGGCCCCACAGCCAGAGGTAGACGTTGGCCGGGTCGCCGCTCACGAGTTCGTCGGCGGACAGGGCCGCCTCGGGCGAGCAGCGCCACGCGTCCATGGTTTCGGGGCCGGCGCGGGCGATCCAGCTGTGCCCGCCCGTCCGGATGCCGACGGTGCCGTGGCGGGTGCCGGTGAGACCGAGCAGGGCGAGCTTGTGGCCGAAGTACAGGGTGAGGGCCTCGTCGACGCCGTCGGTGGCGAGGTCGGCGGGCACAGCCGGGTGGTCGACGCCTGCGGCGCGCTCGGCGTCGACGCGGTGGACGAGCGTTTCGTGGAGCGTGCGGCGGCGCCAGAAGCCGTACGTCGGATCGGCAGCCCACCAGGTGGCCGCGTGGTCGGCCGGGTCGTGGGCGGCCAGCTCGGCGATCAGTGCGTCGCGGCCCGAGGCGTAGTACTCCGCGACCGTTTCGTCTTGGTGCGGCATGCGCTGCCACTGCGCGGGCTTGTGGCCCTCGCGCAGCCAGCCGAGGGTGACGCGGTGGACGCTGCCGACATGGCGCAGCAGCTCCCCCAGCGTCCAGCCGGGGGCCGTGGGCACCGGCGCCTCGGCCGACGCCGCGTGCGCCACCTCCCCCAGCACCCGCGCTTCGATCTCCAGCGCTTCGAGCAACCGGCCGTGGTCGACCGGACCGAGCTCACGCGACATGGGCTTCGCCGGAGATGGGCAGGCCGTGGATCAGCCGGCGGACCAGCTCGAGGAACAGGCCGGTGGCGCGCAGCAGGCTCGCGGCCGACTCGGCCGTGACCTTTCCGGTGATGCCGGCTTCGGCGGCCGCGCGCGTGGCCGAGTTGGCCGCGAAGAAGGCAGACCACTCCTGCAGCTCCGGCGCCACGGCGTCGAGCAGCACCCAGCCGCTGGCCGGACGACCACGGCCCCGGCGCGACCGCCCGCGCACGGCGAGCACCGCCGCCGCACCGCGCAGAGCCGAGAGGTAGGCGCCGATGAACCGCTCGGCGGGATCACGTTCGTTTTCGGCGTCGGCCAGACCGCGCTTGGCCTGGGCGAGCAGGGTGGCCGCCGCCGGGGGTGCCGGCGGGCGCAGCGACAGGGGCAGCTGGGGCTGCCCGGGGTCAGGGGACACGACCGAGACGGACATGACGACCCTCCTCCCGCTCGGGCGAGTCCGGCAGGTGCCCGGCCGCGGGGCGCTTCCCCCGCCCCTCGCCGGACACCTGCCGGTGAACACTCACCGGATGTCGAACGTCTGTTCGAACGATTTCCAGAGTAACCCCCGGTGCCGTGTTCTCTCAACCCCGCCGGTGGAATCCGGGGACGTGGTGCGGGACACGGTGCCGTCGGCGTGGTCTCATAACCGGATGAGCTCCCCCGACCATCCCGCCGTCGCCAAGGTCACAGCCGCTCTGAGCGAAGCCGGCCAGCAGGCCGCCGCCGAGGGTGTGCGCGTGTTGCCGGCCGAGGTCCGCACCGCGGCCCAGGCCGCCGAAGCGCTCGGGGTCGAGGTCGGCGCGATCGCCAACAGCCTCGTGTTCCGCGCCCGCACGGCCGGCGGCGAGGAGACGGCCCTGCTCGCCCTCACCTCCGGCGCGCACCGAGCCGACCCGGCCCGCCTGGCCGCGCTCGCCGGCCTCGCCGAGGTGGGCAAAGCCGATGCGGACTTCGTGCGTGCGCACACCGGCCAGCCCATCGGCGGCGTCGCCCCCGTCGGGCACCCCCGGCGGCTCGTGACGCTCGTGGACACAGCCCTGCGCGCGTACGACGAGGTGTGGGCCGCGGCCGGGCACCCGAAGTCGGTGTTCCCGACGACGTTCGACGGGCTCGTCGAGCTGACCGGGGGCACCCCGGGCGCGCTCGCGGCGGGAGTGGAGGATGGACAGCCGTGACCGCCATGTCCTCCGGGTGTTCCCGATACGTGCAGTTGTCCGCGGACGAGTTCCGCACCCGCCTGCCCGAAGCCCTGGCCATCTACGTGAAGGCCATGCAGTACCCCGAAGGCACGGCCGAGCAGCGCGCGCCGATGTGGCTCACCCACGCGTTGCGCGAGGGCTGGCGCTGCATGGCCGCCCTCGACGCCGACGACGTGCTGCTCGGCCTCGCCTACGGGTACAAGGGCCGCGCCGGGCAGTGGTGGCACGAGCAGGTGCGCCACGGCCTCACCCGCCGCTCCGGCCCCGAGGAGGCCGAGCGGTGGATGAGCGACTACTTCGAGCTCACCGAGATCCACGTGCGCCCCGAGAGCCAGGGCAAGCAGATCGGCGAGGACCTGCTGCGCCGGCTGCTCGACGGCGTTCCGAACGCCCACGTGCTGCTGTCCACGCCCGAAGGCACCAGCCGGGCTTGGAAGCTGTACCGGCGCACCGGATTCGCCGACGTGCTGCGCGACTACCAGTTCACGGGCGACCCGCGTCCGTTCGCGATCCTCGGCCGTCCGCTGCCGCTCGACCCGAAGTAGGTTCCGGGCGCCAGTAGCCGACGGCCAGCGCCGCGGTCAGGAGAGCCGCGCCGCCCCAGGCCTGCGGGCTCAGGTGATCGTGGAGGACGGCGACGGACAGGATCGTCGCCGTGAGCGGTTCGAGCAGCGCCGAAAGCGCGCCGAGCACGGGGTGGGCCGTGGTGAGGCCCTTGAAGTACGCGGCGTACGCCAGCGCTGTCGGCACGACGCCGAAGTAGACGGCGACGAGCAGCACGTCGGGCCGGGCGGGCAGCGCCATGCCCAGCGCGAGGGCGGCCGGGGTGAGCAGGAGGCCGCCGGTGAGGCAGCCGTACGCGGTGGTGGCCAGGGGGTCGTCGACCGGGCGGGTGGTGAGGACGGCGAACCCGGCGGCCGCGGCGAGAGCCAGGACGATGGCGGCGTTCGACGTTTCGGTGTGCGGCTCCCAGGACAGCAGCACCAGGCCGATCAGCGAGCCGACGACCGACAGCACGGTCCAGGACCGCGGTGCCCGGCGCGTCCGGATCGCCGTGGCGATGGTGAGCATGACGGGCGCGGCGCCGATGGTGGTCATGGTCGCCGTGGCGACCGACCCGAGCGCGACGGCGGCGAAGTAGGTCGTCTGGAAGAACGCGAACAACGCGCCGACGACGAGCACGCGCTTGATTTGCGTGCGGGTCCGCGGGATCCCCTTGCCGGACACCGCGATCGCCGCCGCACCCCCCAGCAGCAACCGATACGCGGCGACGGCCAGCGGGTGCAACCCGGCGAGCTGCCCGAGCAACGACCCGGCCAACCCCCCGGTCCCCCACAGCACCCCGGCGACGACGAGCGCGACCGACCCGCGGGCGCGCTCGGACAGGACAACAGACATGGACAACGCTCCAGCGTCGAAGGATTTCGGACATCGACGACGCGGGGCGGTTTTCGTGCGGTTTTTGTGCAGCACCGACCGGCCGCGGGGTCCGGTGGCGGACTCACGCGGCGGAAACCACCCCGCTCAGAGCGAGGGGGGTGGGGTGACGAGGAAGATCCGGTGCACGGGCGGGAGTTTAGGGGGTAGGCGGTGGTGGGGCGATGGGTTTTGGGGTGGAGGAAGGGAAGACGGCGCTTGAAGTCGCCCGGACACGGTGAAGCCCTCCACCGCCACGCAAGGCGCTGGAGGGCTTCACCAAGCCGAACCGGAAAACTCAGTTCAGCAAAGCCAGCTGCTCTCGCAACGTGTCCAGCCCCATCCCGCCCATCTCCAGCGCCCGCGTGTGGAACTGCTTGATGTCGAACGCGTCCCCCAGCCGCCGGCGAGCGTCGTCGCGGGCGGCGAGCCAGAGGCGTTCGCCGAGTTTGTACGCGGGGGCCTGGCCGGGCCAGCCGAGATAGCGGTCGACCTCGTCGCGAACGTGGGCCTGGTCGGTGATGGTGCGCGTGAGCAGGAACTCCAGGCCGAGGTCCGGGGTCCAGCGCGAGCCCTCGTGGAAGCCCGTGCCGCGCGGGATTTCGAGTTCCAAGTGCATGCCGAGGTCGACGACCACGCGGGCGGCTCGGAACAGCTGTTCCGAAAGCATCCCCAGCAGGTTGCCGTCGTCCGACAAGTAGCCGAGTTCCTGCATGAGGCGCTCGGAATACAGTGCCCAGCCTTCGCCGTGGGCGGAGATGAACGTCATCAGCCGCTGGTACTTGTTGAGCGACGCGGCCTGGTTGACGGCGGTCGCGATCTGCAGGTGGTGGCCCGGCACGCCCTCGTGGTACACAGTGGACACTTCGCGCCAGGTGGTGAACTCGTCCTTGTCCGCCGGCAGCGACCACCACATCCGCCCCGGACGGGTGAAGTCCTCGCTCGGCCCGGTGTAGTACGCGCCGACGCCGCCGCCCGGCGGGGCGATGCGGCACTCCAGCGCCATGAGCCGGTCGGGGATGTCGAAGTGCTTGCCGCGCAAGGACTTCAGGGCCTCGTCGGACAGCGACTGCATCCAGGCCTCGAACTGCGGACGCCCGTGCACGCGGTAGCGCGGGTCGGCGTCGAGCACCTCGGCGGCTTCCGCGACGGACGCGCCCGGACGGATCCGCTCGGCCACCGAGCGCATCTCGGTGTCGATGCGGGCGAACTCGTGCCAGCCCCACTCGTACGCCTCGCGCAGATCCAGCTCGGCACCGATGAAGTAGCGCGACCACAGCCGGTAGACGTCCTCGCCCACGGCGTCCTTGGCCGGGGCCCTCGGCGCGAGCTCGGCGCGCAGGAAGCCCGCGAACTCCGCGAACGCCTCGTCGGCCGCGCGGGCGCCCGCCCGCAGGTCGCCGGACAACGCAGCACCCACCTCGCCGGCGCTGCCCACGAGGCCGGTGAAGAAGCTCGGCCCCTCGCCGAGGCCGGCGTAGGTCTCGCACTGCTCGGCGACCTTGCCCACCTGCCGCAGCGCCGACACACGCCCCGCGTCGGCCGCGGTCAGCAGCGAAGCGCGCACCCCCGCGAGCGCGTCGGGCACCTTCTTCAGGCGGGCCGCGATGTCGGCCCACTGCTCGGGCGTGTCCATCGGCATCAGGTCGAACACCATGCGCAGGTCCTGCACCGGGCTCGCGATCACGTTCAGCGCGGCGACGTCGAGGCCGGCGTCGTGGATCTCCACGTCCAGGCCCACGCGCTCGGTGAACACCGCTTTCGCGACCCGCTCTCCCGCGTCGGCCGGCTCGGCGGCGGTGACCTCCGCGAGAGCCTTCGCCGCGAGCGCGGCCCGGGCCGCGTGGCCGGCGGGCGAGTAGTCGGTGAGCTGGTCGTCGTACCCGGCGACGCCGAGCATGGTGGCCGCGACCGGGTCCACGGCCGCGTAGTCGTCGACGTACCGGTCGGAAATCCCGTGCACGCTGTGTTCGGTGGAAGCCATGGGCCGAACCGTACCGGCCAAGGCCCTGCCTGGGGTACGGACTTACGCGCGCGCCGGCACGAGCCCGAGGCGCGTCACCACCTCGCGCGTGGCCTTGGACCGGTTGAACGTGTAGAAGTGCAGGTCCGGCACACCTTCGGCGATCAGTTTCTCACCCAGTTCGGTGACGGCGTCGATCCCGGCCGCGCGGAACGCCTTCGGGTCGTCCGAAAGCGGCTCCAACCGGTCGAGCAGCCGCTGCGACGCGGGCGCCCCGGAGAGCTTGATCGTGGTGTGCAGGGTGCGCAGCGTGGTCAGCGGCATGATGCCGGGCAGCACCAGCGCGTCGCAGCCCGCGGCGGCCACGCGATCGCGCAGCCGGAGGAAGTCCTCGGCCTCGAAGAACAGCTGTGCGATGGCGAAATCGGCCCCGGCGCGGAACTTCCGCACGAGGTACTTGGTGTCCGACTCCAGATCCGGCGAACGCGGGTGGCCGTAGGGGAACGCCGACACGCCGACGCAGAAGTCGCCCAGCGAGCGGATGAGTTCCACCAGCTCCTCGGCGTACGTCAGGCCTTCGGGGTGGGGCACCCAGTCTCCGTAGACCTCGCCGGCCGGGTCACCGCGCAGCGCGAGGATGTTGCGCACGCCGACGGCCGCGTACCAGCCGATCACGTTGCGCAGCTCCGATACCGAGTGGTCGACCGCGGTCAGGTGCGCCATCGGGCAGAGCGTGGTCTCGGTGGCGACGCGGGCGATGCTGCGGATCGTGCCGTCGCGGCTCGAGCCGCCCGCGCCGTAGGTGATCGACATGTACGCCGGGTCGAACGGCTCGAGCTCCCGGATGGAGCGCCACAGCACAGCCTCGTCGGCCTCGTCGCGGGGCGGGAAGAACTCGATGGAGAACCGGGGCCCGTCCCCCTGCAACCGCTCGATCACCGACGTCATGAACGGACATGTTAGTGGGCGAAACCGGACGCTGGGAGCCCCGGCGCGTGGCCTTGGCCACGGGTACCGTCGGACTCGCACCCTCCGGCGAGGAGCCAGTCATGAGCCGCGAAGACGACACCGCCTGGGACGAAGACGTGCGAGTGGCCGTGTACCGGGCCTTCGCCACCCACGGACGCCCGCCCACGGCGCCGGAGCTGGCCGACGCGGCGCACGGTTCACTCGCCGTGGCCAAGCAAGCGCTGCACCGCCTCGCCGACGCCCGCCACCTGGTCCTCGACGAGTGCGAGCACGTGGTGCTGGCGCACCCGTTCGCGGCGATCCCGCTGGGTTTCTCCGTGATGGGCGAGCGCACATTGTGGTGGGGCGGCTGCGCATGGGACTCGTTCGCGATCCCGCACCTCGTGCGCGCCGAGCCCGAAGTACTCGTCGCCACGCGCTGCCCGTGCTGCACCGAGCCCACGGCCCTCGTCGTGAGCCGCGAAGCGCCGCCGGACGGCCCGCAGGTCGCGCATTTCCCCGTGCCGACGGCCCGGATGTGGGACGACGTGCGCCACACGTGTTCCGTGCAGCGCCTGTTCTGCGGCGAGTCCTGTGTGGACGAATGGACCGAGCGCACGGGCATGGCGAAGGGCGCCGTGCTCGACCTCCCGGCCTTGTGGCAGCTGGCCGAGGGCTGGTACGCCGGACGGCTGGAATACGGCTACCAGCGCCGCGAACCGGCCGAAGCCGCCGCGTACTTCGCCGCCGCCGGGCTGCCCGGCGAGTTCTGGACCGGCTGAGCGGGCCCGACGTCGCGGCGGGCCACCCGCTCGACCGGGTGAGCCGAGACCGCAGGCGGTTTCCGGCCGCGCTCGCGGGCCCCGGAGACCCGGCATCGCTTCGGCGGGCGGGACCCGGCGGCCGACGCCCACCACCAGGACGACGCGAGGCCGGGCGGGCCTGAACACCCGCGGGCCCACCGTGACCGGCGCGCGGGCGGTCAGCCGCATCCGGCGTCTCGTGCGCCACATCGGGGGCACCCGGCGCGACCGGCCGGGCCCGCGCCCCGGATGATGGCGGCATGGACGCGCCCGGTTTCGACGACGATCTGCCTGCCCACGTCGAGCGTGCGCTGACCGCGTTCCTCGACCGTGCCGGCGACGAGATCGTGCGCACGGAGCCGAGTGTCGCGGCGGGCATCGACGTGCTGTCGGGCTTCGTGCTGTGCGGTGGCAAGCGCATCCGGCCGACGTTCGCGTGGTGGGGCTGGCGCGGAGCCGGCGGCGCGGCTTCCGGGGAAGCCGCCGAGGGCGCGCTGCAGGTCGTGGCGAGCCTCGAGCTGATCCAGGCGTGCGCGCTGATCCACGACGACCTCATCGACTCCTCCGACTCGCGCCGCGGCAACCCGACCGTGCACGTTGCCTCGGCCAAGGTGCACGCCGACCACGGCTGGCTGGGTTCGCCCGCGACGTTCGGGCTGGCCACGGCGGTGCTCGTCGGCGACCTCGCGCTCGCGTGGGCCGACGACATGTTCGCCGAGGCCCCGCTTCCCGCCGAGACGCTGGCGAAGGCCCGCCCGGCCTGGCGAGCCATGCGCACGGAGGTGCTGGCCGGGCAGTACCTCGACGTCCGCACGCAGGCCGTCGGCGACGCGTCGCCCGAGGCCGCGCTGCGCATCGACCGGCTGAAGACCGCCGCCTACACCGTGCAGCGCCCGCTGCACCTGGGCGCCGCCCTCGCGGGGGCCGACGACCGGCTCGTCGACACGCTGCTCGAGTTCGGCGGCGACGTCGGCGTGGCGTTCCAGCTGCGCGACGACCTGCTCGGCGTGTTCGGCGACCCGTCCGTGACCGGCAAGCCCGCGGGCGACGACCTGCGCGAGGGCAAACGCACCCTGCTCGTGGCCCTGGGCCTGCAGCTGGCCGACGAGCGGGGCGACCGCACCGCCGCCAAGGTGATCGCCGGCGCCATCGGCAAGGCCGACCTGTCCGACACGGCCGTGGAGGCCGTGCGCGAAGCCCTGACCGGCGTCGGCGCCGTCGACGCCGTGGAGCACCGCATCGACGGCCTCACCGCCTCGGCGATGGCCGCCCTCGAGCGCGCGCACCTGGCCGAGCCGGCTCCGGCCGCGCTGGCCGACCTCGTCGGCAAGGCGACGCGGCGGACCTCGTGACCAAGACCGTCTCCGGGCCCACCGACCACGTGGTGGTGGTCGGAGCGGGTCTGGCCGGCCTTTCGGCGTCGCTGTACCTGCTCGGCGCGGGCCGCCGCGTGACACTGCTGGAACAGGGCAAGGTGCCAGGCGGGCGCGCCGGGCAGCAGGACTTCGGCGCCAACGCCGTGGACACCGGCGCGAGCGTGCTGACCATGCCGGAACTGGTGGACGAGGCGCTGCACGCCGTCGGCGAATCGCTGGCGGACACACTGCCGCTCACCCGCCTCGACCCCGCCTACCACGCCCGCTTCGCCGACGGCAGCACGCTTGCGCTGCGTACCGACGGCGAGGCGATGGAAGCCGAGATCCGCGCGTTCGCCGGCGCCGCCGAAGCCGCCGGTTATCGCGCACTGCGGCGCTGGCTCACCGACCTGTACGCGGCGCAGAAGGACCACTTCATCGGCGCCAACTTCGATTCACCGCTCGACCTCGCGCGCCCGGAGCTGGTGAAGCTCGCCGCGCTGGGCGGTTTCGGGCGGCTCGGCCCGAAAATCGCCCGGTTCCTGCGCGACGAACGCGTGCGCCGGCTGTTCTCCTTCCAGGCGCTCTACGCGGGGCTGGACCCGGCGCGGGCGCTCGGCGCGTACGGCGTGATCGCGTACATGGACACCGTCGGCGGCGTCTACTACCCGCACGGCGGCATGGGCGCGGTCGCGCGCGCGATGGCCGCGGCCGCCGCGAAAGCGGGCGCCGACCTGCGTTTCGGTACCGAAGCGGCGTGGCTGGAACGGGTGTCGTCGCGGGTGCGGGCCGTGCGCACGCGCTCGGGCGAGCGGATCGAGTGCGACGCGGTGGTGCTCGCCACCGAGCTCGGCACCGCGTACCGGCTGCTGGGCGCCCGGCCCAGCCGCGTGCTTCCGTTGCGCTACTCGCCTTCGGCCGTGGTCCTGCACGGGCGCGCGAAACGGTCGTGGCCGCAGCTCGGGCACCACACGATCTTCTTCGGCCGCGCCTGGGACCGGACGTTCGCCGAGATCGTGCGCGAGGGTCGGCTGATGAGCGATCCTTCGCTGCTCGTCACGCGTCCCACCGCGACGGAACCGGGGCTGGCGGGCGACGGCGGCGAAATCGTGTCGGTGCTCGCGCCCGCGCCGAACCTGCGCCGCGGGCGCATCGACTGGCCGCGCGTCGGCCCCGCCTATCGCGCGGAACTGCTGCGCACGCTGGAATCGCGCGGGCTCACGGGGTTCGCCGACGAGTTCACCGTCGACGAGGTCGTGACCCCCGCCGACTGGGCCGCACGCGGAATGTCCGCGGGCACACCGTTCTCGCTCGCCCACACGTTCACCCAGACCGGCCCGTTCCGGCCCGCCAACCTCGTGCGGGCCGCGGGCAACGTGGTGCTCGCCGGCTGCGGCACCACCCCCGGCGTCGGCATCCCGCCGGTGCTCATCTCCGGACGTCTCGCCGCGGAAAGGATCACCGGCCGGTGACAGAACTGGACGCCGCCGGCATCTCGGACCCCGGCCTGCGCGCCGCGTACACCGAATGCCGCCGCATCAACGCCCACCACGGCCGCACGTTCTTCCTCGCCACCCGGCTCCTGCCGGCGCGCGCCCGGCCGGCCGCGCACGCGCTGTACGGCTTCGCGCGCATGGCCGACGAGCTCGTGGACAACCCCGAACCCGGCACCGATCCCAAGGCGGCGCTGGACGAAGTGGCCGGGATGGTCGACGAGGTCTACGAAGGCGGCGCGCCCGCCGATCCGGTGCCGGCCGCGCTCGCCGACACCGTGCGCCGCTACGGCATCCGGCGTGAGCTCGTGGACGCGTTCCTGCACTCGATGCGGATGGACCTCACCGTCACCGAGTACGCCACCTACGCGGATCTGGCGGAGTACGTCCACGGTTCGGCGTGCGTGATCGGGCTGCAGATGCTGCCGGTGTTCGGCACCGTCGTTCCCTTGGCGGAAGCCGAACCCAGCGCCGCGGCGCTCGGGGAAGCGTTCCAGCTGACGAATTTCTTACGGGACATCGGTGAAGACCTCGACCGCGGCCGGCTTTACCTTCCCGTTGAAGAACTTTCGGTGTTCCGCGTGGATCGCGAACTGCTGGTGGAAACGCGCCGGCGCGGGCTGCCCGACCCGCGCGTGCGGCGCGCGCTCGCCGTCGCGGTGTCGCGCGCCCGCGCAGTGTACCGGCGCGCCGAAGCCGGAATTCCGTTGCTGCGTCCCGAATCCCGGCCCTGTGTGCGCACGGCGATCACGCTGTACGAAGGCATCCTCGACGAGATCGAGGCGCTGGACTACGACGTGCTCAACCGGCGCGCGGTCGTCGGCAAGGGCCGCCGGCTGGCCGTGGCTCTGCCGCGGCTGCTCACTGTGTGGGCCCGCGGCCGCGTGCGTAGGCTCTGAGCCATGACTTCCGCTTCGAACCGGCGTCTGCGAGTCGGGCTCCAGCTCCAGCCGCAGCACGCCGACTACGACACCATCCGCCGCACCGCCTCGGCGGCCGAGGACATCGGCGCCGACATCGTCTTCAACTGGGACCACTTCTACCCGCTCTACGGCGATCCCGACGGCATGCACTTCGAGTGCTGGACCATGCTCGGCGCCTGGGCGGAGTCGACGTCCCGCGTCGAGATCGGCGCGCTGGTGACGTGCAACAGCTACCGCAACCCGGAGCTGCTCGCGGACATGGCCCGCACCGTCGACCACATCTCGGGCGGCCGGCTCATCCTCGGCATCGGCTCGGGCTGGTTCGAGAAGGACTACGACGAGTACGGCTACGAGTTCGGCACCGCCGGCGGGCGCCTCGACAACCTCGCCGAGTCGCTGCCGCGCATCGAATCCCGCCTGGGCAAGCTGAACCCGGCGCCGACGCGCAAGATCCCCGTGCTCATCGGCGGTGGCGGCGAGAAGAAGACCCTCAAGCTCGTGGCCAAGCACGCCGACATCTGGCACGGCTTCGGCGATCCGGAGGTCGTCGAGCGCAAGGTGAAGATCCTTGACCAGCACTGCGCGGATCTCGGCCGCGACCCGCTCGAGATCGAGCGCTCCTGCGGTGTGCAGGGCGACCCGGACGAGCTCGGCCCGAAGCTCGTCGAGCTGGGCGTGAGCACGTTCACCGTGGGCGTCGGCGGTCCCGACTACGACCTCACGGCCCTCAAGAACTGGGTCGCCTGGCGCGACAAGCAAAACGGCTGACGCACGAAGTTCCCCGAAGGCCTCCTCGCGCGAGCGGGGAGGCCTTCGGGCGTTTCGGACAGAAGTTTCGGACAGCGGACACGGCGGCCGTCGGCAGGCCGTGATCGATCACCCCGCGTGGTCGGACCGGCGCGGAGCGAATCAGGCGAAAAGCCTAGAAAGCCATGGCCTGGGCGCGCCGCTTCACCTCGGTGCCGTGGCTCGTCCGCAGCGCGTTGACGGGTGTCATGCCCGGCAGCGTGTCGTCGGCCGCGAAGAGCCAGCGCAGCATCTCGGTGCGGCTGAACCCCGAGTCCGCGAGCACCGTGATGGTGCCCGCCAGGCCCTTGACCACTCCGTCTTTGACGAAGAAGTCGCTGGGCACGCACAGGTCGCCTTTGCGGCGCACGGCGATCAGATGACCGTCGCGCAGCATCTGGCGCACTTTGTTGGACGAGATCCCGAGCACGGCCGCCACCTGATTCAGGGGAAGGACGGTGACAGCGGAGTCGAGGACGTCATCGGCGACAGGAATCCCACTCACACGTGACACTGTGCCACATTCGGCCGGTTTCCCGACTGGTACGCACGGGTGACCCGCCGCCTCACCTCACCCGCGCGGGCGTGATTCCGTACGATAACCAGCCGTGACACGCACGCACCCCAGCCTCGTCGGCACGCTGCTCGAACGCCGCTACCGCGTGGACAGGCTGCTCGCCCAGGGCGGGATGTCGTCGGTCTACCGGGGGATGGACACCCGGCTGGACCGCGCGGTCGCGATCAAGATCATGGATCCCCGCTTCGCCGACGACCGCTCGTTCGTGGACCGTTTCGTGCGCGAAGCGCGTTCGGCCGCCCAGTTGCACCACCCGAACGTGGTGGCCGTGCACGACCAGGGCTTCGACGTCCCGCCCGGCGAGGACGCGGGGCTCGCCTTCCTCGTGATGGAGCTCGTGGACGGCGGGACGCTGCGCGACCTGCTGTCCGAGCAGGGCAAGCTCGACGTCGCGCTCGCGCTGAGCATCGCCGAGCCCGTGCTGTCGGCTCTGGCCGCCGCGCACGCCGCCGGGCTGGTGCACCGCGACGTGAAGCCCGAGAACGTGCTCATCGGCCGCAGCAGCGGCGCCCTGTCGGGCGGCGTGGTCAAGGTCGGCGACTTCGGCCTGGTGCGCGCGGTCGCCAGCGCGGGCACCACGAGCTCGAGCGTCATCCTGGGCACCGTCGCCTACCTCTCGCCCGAGCAGGTCACCACGGGCGTCACGGGCGCCCGCGGCGACGTGTACTCGGCCGGGATCCTGCTGTACGAGATGCTCACCGGCCAGGCGCCCTACACCGGCGACACGGCCCTGTCGGTCGCCTACCGGCACGTGAACGACGACGTGCCGCGCCCCGGCGAGCTGCGGCCGGACCTGCCGCCCGCGCTCGACGACCTCATCCTGCGCGCCACCCGCCGCGACTCCGAGCTGCGCCCGGCCGACGCCGGCGTGTTCCTGGCCGAGCTGCAGGCCGTGCGCGCGGAGCTGGGCCTGCCGGTCGTTCCCGTGCCCGTGCCCCCGCCGCCGGACGGCGACCGCATGTCCGACACCGAGCGCACCATGCCGCGCATCCCGGTGACCGAGCAGACGATGCCGGTCTCGGGTCCGCAGGGCACGCGCGCACTGACCCGGGCGGTCCCGGCCGGGCCGCCGCCGTCGCCGCCCACGGGCCAGCCGATGCCGACGCAGCAGGTCGCGGTGCCCCCGCCGGCCACCCCGCCTCCGCCGCGTCGCCCGCGTCCGCCGGCCGACGAGCCGAAACCGCGGGACCGGCGGAAGATGTTCGCCCTGATCGCGGTGGGCGTGCTCGTGCTGGGCGGGCTGATCGGGGCGTTCGCGTTCATCCTCAGCGAGTCGGCGCCCACCACGTCGGCCGTGCCGAAGCTCGTGGGCCTGACGCAGGCCGAGGCCGGCGACAAGCTGCGCGCGGCGAACCTGACGCCGCAGTACAGCCAGGAGTTCAGCAACACCGTGCCGGCCAACACCGTGGTCAAGGTGACGCCGGCCGAGGGCACGCAGCTGGAGAAAGACGCCAACGTCTCCGTCGTCGTGTCCAAGGGCAAGCCGGTGGTGCCCAACATCCAGGTCGGCACCTCGCTGGCCGACGCGACGAAGGCGATCCAGGGCCAGCAGCTCACCGTCACGCAGGGCACACCGGCGTTCAGCGACACCGCGCCCCAGGGCACCGTCGTGAGCGTGAGCCCCGCGGCCGGCACGCCGGTGAACATCGGCGGCCAGGTCACCGTGGTCCTGTCGAAGGGTCCGGAACCGCTCCCGCCGGTGCCCGACGTCACGGACCGGCCGAAGGACGAGGCGTTCCAGCTGCTGCAGCAGGCCGGCTTCCAGCCGGTGGACGGTGGCGAGGAGTTCTCGCAGACGATTCCGGCCGGCGGCGTCACCCGGACGGACCCGCCGGCGAACTCGCCGGGCAGCAAGCAGGTGAGGGTCTTCGTCTCCAACGCCGTGCAGGTGCCCGACGTGCGGTTCAAACAGTTCGACGAGGCCGAGCAGATCCTCAAGCAGGCCGGGCTCGATGTCGACAAGCAGGGGGGCGGTGGTGGCCGCGGCCACGGTGGCGGCGGCGGCTTCAACTTCGTCTTCCAGCAGGACCCGCAGCCGGGTTCGCTGGTGCCGAAGGGCACGAAGGTGAAAATCCGGGGCTTCGGCGGATGATCGGCAACCGAGGCCGCGTCACGGGCGCCGTCGGCCCCGGCCTGATCGGAGAGGTGCTGCTCAGCGTCCGCGGCGGCACCGAGGCCTTCTACGCCTACGCGGCCGACCCCGAAGTGAGCTTCCCGAGCGGCACTCAGGTCCTTGTGGTGGATTTCGAACCCCCGCGGACGGTTTACGTTGAACGGTGGCAACCGCTGAAGCCTTAGCGGCGTCGAAGAGCTACCAACAACCGAAATCGGGCTGCGAGGGGTTATGGAAATCTGGCTCATCGTCGCGATCGCGGTGATAGCCGTGATCGTGCTCTTCGGGCTTCTGCGAATCCTGTACAAGGTCGCGGAGCCGAACGAAGCGCTCATCATCTCCGGGTGGGGGATCCGGGTGGAGCGCACCGAGACCGCCGACAGCCTCGGGTTCAAGATCGTGACCGGCCGGGGTGTCAACGTGATTCCCGGCTTCCAGACCGCGCGACGGCTCTCGCTCGACACACGCGGCGTCAACCTGCAGGTGTCCTGCGTGACCAAGCAGGGCCTGCCCGTGACCGTGCGCGCGGTGGTCATCTACAAGGTGGGCGACGACTACGCCTCCATCGCCAACGCCGCCCGCCGCTTCCTCGACCAGCAGAAGGGCATGAACGACACCATCCACGAGCTGTTCTCGGGCCACCTGCGCTCGATCGTGGGCGGGCTGACCATCGAGGAGATGATCCACAACCGCGACGCGTTGACCGGCGAGGTCCGCCAGTCGTCGGCCACGGAGATGATCAAGCTGGGCCTGATCGTCGACTCGCTGCAGATCCAGGAGATCGACGACGAGTCCGGCTACATCCTCAACCTCGGCAAGCCGCACGCCGCGGCCATCGCGGCCGCGGCCCGCATCGCCGAGGCGCAACGCGACCAGGAGGCCACGCAGGCCGAGCAGGTCGCCGCCGCGCAGAACGCGGGCGCGATGCGGGAGAGCCAGATCAAGCAGGCCGGCTACCAAGCCGAGGTCGACCAGGCCAAGGCGAAGGCGAGCCAGTCGGGCCCGCTGGCCGAGGCGACGGCGCGGCAGGAGGTCGTGGTCCAGGAGACGCGGGCGGCCGAGCTGGAGGCCGCGCTGGCCGAGCAGCGGCTGCAGTCGCAGGTCCGCAAGCCGGCCGACGCGAAGGCGTACGAGACGCGCACGACGGCCGACGCCGACCGCGACGCCCAGATCGCCCGCGCGCAGGCCGAGGCGAAGGAGACCGAGCTGCGGGCCGCGGCCGACGCGACGCGCGTGAAGACGGCCGCCGAGGCGGAGGCGCAGGCCACGAAGGCCCGGGCCGAGGCGTCGGCGGGGGCCACGCGCGCCACCGGTGAGGCCGAGGCGGCGGCCGCCCAGGCTCGCGGTCTGGCGGAGGCGCAGGCCGCGAAGGCGCGGGGTCTCGCGGAGGCCGAGTCGGCCCGGGCTCGCGGTCTGGCGGAGGCCGAGTCCATCAAGGCGCGGGCGGCGGCACTGGCGGAGAACCAGGAAGCTGTGGTAGCACAACAGCTGGCCGAACGTTGGCCGGAAATCGTCGAGGCCGGCGCGCAGGCGTTCGGTAACGTCGACCACATGGTGGTCCTGAACGGCGCGGACGGGATGTCGGACATGTTCACCAAGGCGTTGTCGCTCGGCGGAACGGGCCTCGGCCTGGCCCGCCAGCTGATGGACGCCATGGGCAGCCCCTCGAAGCCCTCGGCCGCCACGGGCTCGGAGCAGGCGCTGTCGAACGGCGACCTCTCCCCGCGCGAGTAGCCCATGAGCTTCTTCACGGACGGTCCTCGTGAACGCCCCCTGTTCCCCGTGCGGGAGCAGGAGCTGTTCGGCTACGAGGGCCGTCCGTGGATGGGCCCGCCGAACGACCACATCGTCCCGGCGCTCCTGCCGTGGGCGCGGCCGCTCGGCCGTTCCGAACGCACGATCGTCGCCCTGCGCGGCATCGAAGTCTGGCCGGAAGCCCTGACGCTGCGCCTGGCGGTGTACTCGCGCGACAGCCTGCAGGAGAGCCGCAGCGGCTCCCTCATCGACCACCGGCGGATCCCGGACTACAACGCGCTGCTCGTCGGCGTGCTGTACCCCGACGGGAGCCGCGGCAGCTCCGAATCGATCTCGGTACCGTCCGCTTCGGAGCCCGCGCAGCCGGTCCTGCGCGCCGTGGGTGGCGGCGGGACGCAGTTCCACCTGGACCACCAGATCTTCGTGTGGCCGTTGCCGGGGGACGGGCCGTTCACGCTGGTGATCCAGTGGCTCGACCGGGACATCAAGGAAACGCACACGGAGCTGGACGGCGCGGCGATTCGGACGGCGGCGGCCGACGCCGGGGAGTTGTGGCCGGGGCTGCCGAAACGGCCGGGTCACGGGGTGAGGTTGCGGCACACGGGGGTGTCGGGTGAGGCTGCTCCTTCGGCTTCGGCGGACGAAGGTGTCCCGCCGGTGCGGTCAGCCGGGTCCGCCGGGTCGCTGCCGCGCCGTGCCGGCACCGGTTCCGACAGCGGCGAACCCCTTCCCCGCCGCGACGCTGCCGCACCTGGCGAGCCCTTCCCCAACCGCAACGCCTTCGGCGCTGCCGAGGGCCGGGGCCCGGCAGCCGCACCCCGCGCCGCCGGCCCCACCTCCAGCGGCGGTTTCGGCAGTGTGGCGACCACCCAGCCCGTGACCGCACCCGGCGAGCCTTCGCCTCCGCGGTCTCCCTCGGTGCTGCTCCCACACTTGGCCGAAGCGTCTCTGCTCCCCCGCCACAACGTCGCCCTCGGTCCCGACCGCCCGGCGCCGCGTCCACCGGGCACGGCCGCGCCCCTCCCCCGACGCACCCCCAGCACCCGCGCCGACAGCACGCCCACCGCACACCCTCCGGCCGGCCTCGCCGCGCTGCTGGCGCAGTCCGCACTCCCGCCGGCGGCGTCCGAGCAGCCACCGCAGTCACTCGGCGAGCCCGCACCGCTTCCCCCACGCAGCACCGACGTCGGCGACAGCCCCACGATCGCGCTGGCCATTCCCGAAACAGCCGAGCCGCTGCCGCAACCGGCACCGCGCACGGCCGGTGAAGGCTCGCCACTCCCCCAGCCGTCCCAGCCGCCGCCCCCGGCCGCCGAAGCGCCCACCGTGGCGCACCCCCTGCCGTTGCCGCAGCCGTCCCGGCCCGCGAAGGAGGAGAAGCCGGCACGGGGAGGGTGGGTGCGGCGCTGGGGTGCGCGTGACCCGGGTGAGTGAAACCGCGGGTCGTTAGCGCCCGCGAAACACGGTGACCACCCTCCTGTCATGTCAAGGTGGTGTCGTGGGGCGCAGCCCACCCCTGCCCTGCCGCACGAGGACGGTCGAGATGGTTCGTACCCCGCTCAGCCCGCTCGACGTCGCGTTCCTGTGCCTGGAAAGCGAAACCGCGCCAATGCACATGGGTGCGGTACTGGTGTTCACCTCTCGCGGGCGAGCCGACGGCGCGGAGCTCGCGGCGCTGCTGGCGTCGCGCGCGGAGAAAATGCCGCAGCTGCGCCGAAAAACGCGGACCGAGCTGTTTCCGCCCGGTTCCGCGACTTGGTCGGATGATCCGGATTTTGTTGCGGCGCAACACATCCACCACCACGAGCTGAGCACACTGTACGACCCCGACCCGCTCACGGACTTCGCCGCGCGGTGGATCGCCGAGCCGCTCGACACAAGCCGTCCGTTGTGGGATCTGACCGTGGTGACCGGGCTGCCCCAGGGTGGTTTCGCGGTGCTGCTCAAGTTGCACCACGCCCTCACCGACGGTGAAGGCGCGTACGCGGTGACCGTCGGCCTGCTCGACGGCCTGGCCGTCGCGGACCGCACCCTCGCCCGCGCGTCCGGGCCGGCGCCGATCCCGCGGCCGCGTTCGGCGCTGCACAGCGTGAAAGACAGCGTGAAAGGCACCCTCGCGCACGCCGGGGAGACGGCCGGGATCGCGACCTCGCTCGTCCGCGCGGCGCGGCCGCCCCTGTCACCCGTGTCGGCGCCCGCGTCGGCCGAGCGTCGCCTGGGGTTCGTGCGGCTGCCCACCGCCGACATCCGCCGCATCCGCCGCGCGCACGGCGGCACCGGCAACGACGTCGTGCTCGCCGTGCTGGCCGGGGCGCTGCGCGAGTGGCTGGTCAACCGCGGCAAACGCGCCGACGGGCGCACGCTGCGGGCCCTGATCCCGGTGAGCATGCGCGGCCGTTCGGGCGGCCAGGTCGGCGGCAACAAACTGTCCGGCTACCTGTGCGACCTGCCGATCGGCGAGGACGACCCCGTCGAGCGCCTGAACCTGGTGCGCCGCGCGATGGCCCGTAACAAGGCCGGCGGCCCGGCCCGCGGCGCCGGCGCGTTTCCGCTGCTCGCCGACCGCGTTCCCACGGTCCTGCACCGCCTCGGCACGAAAACGGCCGGGCTGGCCGCGCCGCTGCTGTTCGACCTGGTCGTGACCACCGTGCCGCTGCCGGCCGCCCGCCTCACCCTCGCGGGCGCGCCGCTGGCGCAGGTGTACCCGTTCGTGCCGCTGGCCCCGCGCCACGCCGTGGGCATCGCCGTCGCCACCTACCGCGACGGCGTCCACATCGGACTCCAGGCGAACGCCGAGGCCGTCCCTGACCTCGGCGGCCTGCGCGACGCGGTCCTGAAGTCCACCGCGGCGCTGTTGAACACCGTTTAGGGACTCAGCCCCGCAGCATCTCCGCCACGAGGAACGCCAGCTCGAGCGACTGCTGCGTGTTCAGCCGCGGGTCGCAGGCGGTTTCGTAGCGGCCGGAGAGGTCGACGTCGGAGATCTCCTGGGCGCCGCCGAGGCATTCGGTGACGTCTTCGCCCGTGAGTTCCACGTGGATGCCGCCCGGGTAGGTGCCGAGCTTGTGGTGCACCTCGAAGAAGCCCTGCACCTCATCGACGATGCGGTCGAAGTGGCGGGTCTTGTAGCCGGTGGACGACTCGTGCGTGTTGCCGTGCATCGGGTCGCACTGCCAGATGACCTTGTGGCCCGAGGCCTCGACCTTCTCGACGATCGCGGGCAGCACCTCGCGGACCTTGCCGTTGCCCATGCGGGAGATGAGCGTGAGCCGGCCTTCTTCGTGGCGCGGGTCGAGGCGCTCGACGTACTCCAGCGCCTGCTCGGGCGTGGTCGTGGGGCCGATCTTGAGGCCGATCGGGTTGGACAGCAGCTCCGCGAACGCGATGTGCGCGCCGTCAAGCTGGCGGGTGCGCTCGCCGATCCAGAGGAAGTGCGAGGACAGGTTGTACAGCTTGGGGTTGGCCGCGTCGGCGTTGTCCAGGCGCAGCAGGGCGCGCTCGTAGTCGAGCAGCAGGGCCTCGTGGCTGGCGAAGATCTCGGTCGACTGCAGCGACGTGTCGGTGACGCCGCAGGCGTTCATGAACCGCAGGCCGCGGTCGATCTCGTTGGCCAGCGCCTCGAAGCGCTGCGCCGCCGGGGAGGCCGACACGAAGTCCTTGTTCCAGTCGTGCACCTGGTGCAGGTCGGCCATGCCGGCGCCGGTGAGGGCGCGGACCAGGTTCATGGCGGCACCCGCGTTGGCGTACGCGCGGATCATGCGGCCCGGGTCGGGCACGCGCAGCTCGGGCTTGGGCACCAGCGAGTTGATGATGTCGCCGCGGTACACGGGCAGGCCCAGCGCGTCGGTGGCCGCCGAACGGGGCTTGGCGTACTGGCCGGCGATGCGGCCCATCTTCACCACGGGCAGGCTCGCGCCGTAGGTGAGGACCACCGCCATCTGCAGCAGCGTGCGCAGGTTGGCGCGGATGTGGGGCTCGGTGTTGGACTCGAACGTCTCGGCGCAGTCGCCGCCCTGCAGCAGGAAGGCCTCGCCGCGCGCGACCATCGCGAGCCGGCTCTGCAGCCGGTCGATCTCGGCGGGCACGGTGATCGGCGGCACGCTCTCCAGCACGCCCCGGACGCGCTTGGCCAGCTCGACGTCAGGCCACTCGGGCTGCTGGGCGGCGGGCAGGGCCAGGGCCGCGTCGAGGCGCGAACGCAGCTCGGGCGGAAGCGGCGGGAGCTCGGGAAGCGTGTCGACGGGAACGTCCACTGTCCAGTTCACGGCTCCCAGGATAAGGTTCGCCGCCCGCGCGGTTCCGGGAGGGCGGTGCGGGTCACACGTCCGGTTCGTCCGGGCAGGTACAGCGCGAAGGGCCGCCGCGGCGAGAAATCTGCTTCACGTTTCGCTCGCCGCCGAGGGCGGGCGCCGGAGAAGGGGGACCCGTCCGCCCGGAGCCGGGCCTCAATTGCGCACCGTCAGCTTCTCGATCGAGCCGGATGGCTTGCCGGTACCCGGCGACGTGCCGTGGTTGGCGATGTACACGTCGTCGCCGTCGATCGCGAGGCCGGTGGCCTGGGCCAGTCTCGATCCGCGTCAGCACGCCGTCCGAGTGCGGCGCGGCGATGCCGTCCTCGGCGAAGGTCACCACGAGCAGCCGGCCTTTGCGGTCGAACGCCAGGTCGGTGAGCGCGGTGAGCCCATCGGCGTAGATCGTCGGCGAGTGACCCGGCACGACGCGCCAGACGCGCGCGACGCCCACGCCGACGCTGCTGAGCTCGGACACGTACAGCGCGCCGTCGGGACCCACGACCACGGACGTCGGCACGGACTGCATCGGGACCTTCGTACCCGGCGGCAGACCCAGCGCGGGCGGCGCGGGCGCCATCTTGACCGGGAACACGGCCAGCACGCTGATCTTGCCGCGGCCGACCTGCTTCACCTTGCCGTCGTGGATGGTCAGGTGCCGCGGGGCTGCTCAGGCCCATGGCCACGGTCTTCGAACCGGTCGACGCGGCGCTCACGACACCAAAAGTCTCGGCTTGAAAAACCGAATAAAGGGGGAGTGCGAAAAAACGACACCACAGAGCGCGAACTGCCGCTCCCGGTGACGGGTCCACTCTCGACGGTCAGCGGAAACCACCGTGTGTGCCGGGAAGTTCACCGGCGCGAGGGCACCGGTGAAAAACAGGCCCCCAGCGCGCCATTGCGCTGGGGGCCTGCCGAACGTGGGGCCCGTAGAACGTGGGGCCGGAGAACGGCGGGTCAGACCACCGCGAGCGGCAACGCCGTCGGGTGCACCGGGGACGGCAGGTCCGAGTCGCCCATGAGGAACGCGTCCACGGCGTTGGCCACGGACCGCCCCTCGGCGATGGCCCACACCACCAGCGACGCGCCGCGGTGGGCGTCGCCGCAGACGAACACGCCCGGCGTCGCGGTCTGCCAGTCGGCACCGCACGACAAAGTGCCGCGCCGCGTCAGGGAAAGGCCGAGACCGTCGAGCAGCGGCATCCGCTCCACGCCCTCGAAGCCGATCGCCAGCAGCACCAGGTCGGCGGGCAGCACCTCGACCTCGTCGCTGGTCGGCACGACCTCGCGCCGGCCCGTCTCCGGGTCCTTCACCACGCGGACCTGCTGCAGCTCAAGGGCCTTGACCTGGCCGGCGCCGTCGTCGACGAACCGCTTCACGGCCACGGCGAACTTGCGCTCGCCGGCCTCCTCGTGCGCCGGGTAGGTGCGCAGGATGTAGGGCCACGTCGGCCACGGCGAGCGGTCGTCGTCGCGGCTCGTCGGCGGCACTGGGTACTGGTCCAGCTGCGTCACCGACAGCGCGCCCTGACGGGTGGCCGTGCCGTAGGAGTCGGCGCCGGTGTCTCCACCGCCGATCACGACCACGTGCTTGCCGGCCGCGTCGATCGGCGACGGGCCGTCGCCCTCCACGAACCGGTTGGCGGGCACGAGGTGCTCCATCGCGAGGTGGATACCGCGCAGCTCCCGGCCCGGCGTGGTCTGGTCGTCGCGACCGCGCAGCGCGCCCACGGCAAGCACCACGGCGTCGTACTGCTCGCGCAGGTCCTCCACCGTCAGGTCCACGCCGACCTCGCAGCCGGTGACGAACCGCGTGCCTTCCTTGCGCAGCTGCGCGAGGCGCCGGTCGAGGACCTTCTTCTCCATCTTGAACTCGGGGATGCCGTAGCGCAGCAGGCCGCCGAGGCGGTCGTCGCGCTCGAACACCGTGACCTCGTGGCCCGCGCGGGTGAGCTGCTGCGCGGCGGCGAGCCCGGCCGGCCCGGAGCCGACCACGGCGACGCGGCGGCCCGAGGACACCTCCGACACCTGCGGCTGCACGTACCCGGATTCCCACGACTGGTCGGCGATCGTCGCCTCCACCCGCTTGATGGCCACCGGCCCGCCCGACAGCGGCGAGATCGCCAGCACGCAGCCGGCCTCGCACGGCGCCGGGCACAGCTTGCCGGTGAACTCGGGGAAGTTGTTGGTGGCGTGCAGCCGGTCGCTCGCCGCGGCCCAGTCGCCGCGGCGGACGAGGTCGTTCCACTCCGGGATCAGGTTGCCGAGCGGGCAACCCGAGCCGCCGGAGTGACAGAACGGGATACCGCAGTCCATGCAGCGCGAGGCCTGCGTGCGCACGGTTTCGTTGCGCTCCGCCGGTTCGACGTCGGCGTAGACCTCGCCCCAGGAAGCGAGACGGTCCTCTTTGGACCTCTTCTTCGGCTCTTCGCGCCGGTACTTCATGAAACCCGTCGGGTCAGCCACGAGCGGCCTCTGTTTCCCGCGGGATACCCGCACCCAGTCGGCCGTCGCGGCCAGTTGCACGATGATCAGCCACGAGCGGCCTCCATGATCGCTTCGTCGACGTCGCGGCCGTCAGCGCGAGCTGCCTTCGCCGCGTCGAGGACCCGCTGGTAGTCGCGCGGCATCACCTTGGTGAAGGCCGCCGAACGCCGCGTCCAGTCGCCGAGGAGCGACGCGGCCACCGCCGAGCGGGTCAGGTCGTGGTGCTGCTGCACGATCTGCTTGAGCCACGCCAGGTCCTCGGAACCCGGCACGGACAGATCCACCATGTCACCGTTGACCTTGGCGCGGTCGAGGTCGAGCACATACGCGGTGCCGCCGGACATGCCGGCCGCGAGGTTGCGGCCCGTCGGGCCGAGCACCACGGCCCGGCCGCCGGTCATGTACTCGAAGGCGTGGTCGCCGACGCCCTCGGCGACGACCGTGGCGCCGGAGTTGCGCACGCAGAAGCGTTCGCCCACCTGGCCCCGCAGGAACATCTCGCCCGCCGTGGCGCCGTACGCGAGCGTGTTGCCCGCGATCGTCTGGCGCTCGGCGGCGAAGACGGCGTCCGGGTCGGGCCGCACGACGATGCGGCCGCCGGAGAGACCCTTGCCGACGTAGTCGTTGGCGTCGCCGACCATGTCGAGTGTGATGCCGCGCGGGAGGAACGCGCCCAGCGACTGCCCGGCCGAACCGGTGAGCAGCACGTGGATCGTGTCCTCGGGCAGGCCTTCACCGCCGTAGCGGCGGGTGATCTCCGACCCGAGCAGCGTGCCGACGGTGCGGTTCACGTTGCGCACCGGCAGCTCGAGGCGCACCGGGTGCGCGTCTTCCAGCGCCGCCTCGGCGAGCTGGATGAGCGTGCGGTCCAGGGCGTGCTCCAGGCCGTGGTCCTGCGCTCGTACGCGCCGCTTCGCCCCGCCGTACGGCGTCTCGGTCGGGACCTCGAAGATCGGCTTCAGGTCGAGCCCGGCCGCCTTCCAGTGCGCCTGCGCCTCGGCCGTGTCGAGCACCTCGGCGTGCCCGATGGCCTCGTCGAGCGTGCGGAAACCCAGCTGCGCCAGCGTTTCCCGGACCTCCTCGGCCACGAACTCGAAGAACTTCACGACGTGCTCGACCTGGCCGGTGTACCGCTTGCGCAGCTCGGGGCTCTGCGTCGCGACGCCGACCGGGCAGGTGTCGAGGTGGCACACGCGCATCATCACGCAGCCCGCGACGACGAGGGGGGCCGTCGCGAATCCGTACTCCTCGGCGCCGAGCAGCGCCGCGATCACCACGTCGCGCCCGGTCTTCATGGCGCCGTCGACCTGCACGGTGATGCGGTCGCGCAAACCGTTGAGCAGCAACGTCTGCTGGGTCTCGGCGAGGCCGATCTCCCACGGCGTGCCGGCGTGCTTGAGCGAGTTCATCGGCGAGGCGCCGGTGCCGCCGTCGTGCCCGGAGATGAGCACCACGTCGGCGTGGGCCTTGGAAACGCCGGCCGCGACCGTGCCGACCCCGAGCGAGGACACCAGCTTCACGTGGACGCGGGCCTGCTCGTTGGCGTTCTTGAGGTCGTGGATCAGCTGTGCCAGGTCCTCGATGGAGTAGATGTCGTGGTGCGGCGGCGGCGAGATCAGCCCGACGCCGGGCGTCGAGTGCCGCGTGCGCGCGATCCACGGGTACACCTTGTTCGGTGGCAGCTGGCCGCCTTCGCCGGGCTTCGCACCCTGCGCCATCTTGATCTGGATGTCGCTGGAGTTGACCAGGTACTCGCTCGTGACGCCGAAGCGGCCGCTCGCGACCTGCTTGATCGCGCTGCGGCGCTCGGAGTCGTAGAGGCGCTCCGGGTCCTCGCCGCCTTCACCGGTGTTGGAGCGGCCGCCGATGCGGTTCATGGCGATGGCGAGCGTCTCGTGGGCCTCGGCCGAGATCGAGCCGTAGGACATGGCGCCGGTATTGAAGCGCTTGAGGATCGCCTCGGCGGGCTCCACCTCGTCGAGCGGCACGGGCTCGCGCACGCTGTCGCGGAATTTGAACAGCCCGCGCAGCGCGCCGCCCTCGCGATAGAGCCGGTGCACCTCTTCGGTGTATTTGCGGTAGACCTCTTCACGCCCGGTCTTCGACGCGTGCTGCAGCAGGAACACCGTCTCCGGCGTGAACAGGTGCAGCTCGCCCTCCCGGCGGTAGGCGTACTCGCCGCCGGTGTCGAGTCCACGGTGGACGCGGTCGGTCGGGTTGTCCGGGTAGGCGCGGCGGTGGCGCACCGCGACCTCCTCGGCCAGCACGTCCAGCCCCACGCCGCCGAGCTTCGACGACGTGCCGGTGAAGTACTCGTCGAGCAGGTCCTGGCTCAGGCCGAGCGATTCGAACACCTGCGCCGCCGTGTATGCGCCGACGGTGGAGATGCCCATCTTCGACATGATCTTCAGGACGCCCTTCACGAGCGCCTGCACGTAGTTGCGGATCGCCTTGCCCGGCTCGATCCCCGTGACCGCGCCCTGGGCGATCATGTCCTCGATCGTCTCGAACGCGAGGTACGGGTTCACCGCGGCGGCACCGTAGCCCAGCAGCACGGCGATGTGGTGCACCTCGCGCGCGTCGCCCGTCTCCACGACGAGCGCGACGCGCAGGCGTTCCTTGGTGCGCACCAGGTGGTGGTGCACGGCGGAGACCAGCAGCAGCGACGGGATCGGCGCCATTCGGTGGTCGGAGTCGCGGTCGGACAACACGAGCGTGCGCGCCCCGGCGGCGATCGCCTCCGACGCCTCACGGCGTACTCGCTCGATCGCGGCGGCCAGCGCCTCGGCGCCACCGTCCACTTCGTACAGTCCGGAAAGGACACTGCAAGCGAAGCCCGGCAGGTCGCCGTCGTCGTTGATGTGGATGAGCTTGGCGAGCTCGTCGTTGTCGATGACGGGGTACGGCAGGTTCAGGTGCCGGCACGACGCGGGGCCGGGCGCGAGCAGGTTGCGCTCCGGGCCCATGATGCGCGCCATCGAGGTCACGAGCTCTTCGCGGATCGCGTCGAGCGGTGGGTTGGTGACCTGCGCGAAGTTTTGCTTGAAATACTCGTACAGCAGCCGCGAACGCTTCGACAGCACGGCGACCGGGGTGTCGGTGCCCATCGAACCGAGCGGCTCGGCACCCTTGGCGGCCATCGGCGCCAGCAGGATCTTGAGCTCTTCATCGGTGTAGCCGAAGGCGAGCTGGCGGCGCAGCACGGAGTCGTGGCTCTGCACCACGTGGTCGCGGTCGGGCAGCTCGGCCAGCTTCAGCAGCCCGGCGTGCAGCCAGCCCTCGTACGGTTGTTCCGCGGCCAGCGCCGACTTCACCTCGTCGTCGGAGACGATCCGGCCGGCCTCGGTGTCCACTAGGAACATCCGGCCCGGCTTGAGTCGGCCCTTCGCCACGACGTCGCCGGGGGCCACGTCGAGCACGCCGGCCTCGCTGGCGAGAACCACGCGGCCGTCGACCGTCTGCCACCAGCGCGCCGGCCGCAGGCCGTTGCGGTCGAGGACCGCGCCTACGAGTGTGCCGTCGGTGAACGTGACACAGGCCGGGCCGTCCCACGGCTCGATCAGGCTCGCGTGGAACTGGTAGAACGCGCGCCGTGCCGGATCCATCGTCGCGTGGTTTTCCCACGCCTCCGGGATCATCATCAGCACCGCGTGCGGCAGCGACCGGCCGCCGAGGTGCAGCAGCTCCAGCACCTCGTCGAACGAGGCCGAGTCCGACGCTTCGGGCGAGCAGATCGGGTACAGCCGCGTGAGGTCGCCCGGGATCAGGTCGGATTCCAGCAGCGCCTCGCGGGCGCGCATGCGGTTGCGGTTGCCGCGCACGGTGTTGATCTCGCCGTTGTGCGCCACGAACCGGAACGGGTGCGCGAGCGGCCACGACGGGAACGTGTTGGTGGAGAACCGCGAGTGCACCAGGGCGATCGCGCTCTCGAGCCGCTCGTCGATGAGGTCGGTGAAGAACGCGGGCAGCTGCGCGGTGGTGAGCATGCCTTTGTAGACGATCGTGCGCGCCGACAGCGACGGGAAGTACGTGCCGCAGTCCGAGGCCGCGCTCTCGTGCTCCACGCGCTTGCGCAGGCAGAAGGCCAGCCGTTCGAGCTCCAGCCCGGCTTCCCCGCCCGGCGACGCGACGAACAGCATGGCGAAGTGCGGCATCACCGAACGCGCCGTGGGACCGATTCCGGCCCGGTCCACGTCGACGGGGACCTCGCGCCAGCCGAGGACGTCGAGGCCCTCCTCGGCGGCGATGCGTTCGGCCAGCCCGACGGCCTTGCGGCGCTGCTCGGCGTCGCCGGGCAGGAAGGCGATTCCGGCCGCGTAGGCACCCGCTCGAGGCAGGGCGAAGCCGGCTTCGGCGCGCAGCAGCTCGTCGGGCAGCTGCAGCAGGATGCCCGCGCCGTCACCACTCGTGGGTTCGGCGCCCGCGGCGCCGCGGTGCTCGAGGTTCGCCAGCGCGGTCAGCCCGTCGGCGACGATGCCGTGGGAGCGGCGCCCTTTGATGTCGGCCACCATGGCCACACCGCAGGAGTCCAGCTCGGTCGCCGGGTCGTAGAGACCCTGCTTGCCGGGAATGGCGGAGAAGATCATGGAAAAGGGACCTCCTTCGTCGTCTACGTGCGAGGCCGGCGGACCGGCCGTGGGAAGCGCACGGGACGACGATGGCCCGCTTGTTAGCGCGACTTTAACACCTGGGAAACACCGGAGCAGCACCTCAGAGCGCCCCGGACGGCGGTGAACGGTAACGATCTGGCTGCGTGGAACGACGTAGTTCCTGATGACACCCAGGTCGTTCGCTTAGCTAACTATCGGATCTGGGCGGTTGCCGTCAAGTGTAACCGGGCTTTTACGCATCCGGCCTGACACAGCCGTTTCCGGCCGTTTTCCTGGGGTCTTGCCCGAGCCGGCGGGCCACTCGTGTGACCGATGCCGCTCGCCGGTGAAACGTGTTAGCGTCCGCCGCATGATCCTCGATCGGTTCCGCGTCACGGACCGGGTCGCGGTGGTCACCGGTGCCGGTCGAGGCATCGGCGCGGCCACCGCCGTGGCACTCGCCGAGGCGGGCGCCGACGTGGTCATCGCCTCGCGCACCGAGTCACAGCTGAACGAGGTGGCCGCCCTCGTGACCGCGGCCGGGCGCCGCGCGCACGTGGTGGCCGCCGACCTGTCGGACCCGGCGGCAGCCGGAGCGCTGGCTTCGGAAGCCCTGGACGCTTTCGGACGGCTTGACATCGTCGTCAACAACGTCGGCGGCACGTACCCGAGGCCGTTCACCGAGTCGACGACGGACTTCCTCGAAGAAGCGTTCCGGTTCAACGTCGCGACCGCCCACGCGCTGACCGTGGCCGCGACCCCGGCACTGCTCGAAAGCGGCGGCGCGGTGGTCAACATCTCGTCGATCATGGGCCGCGTGCAGGGCCGCGGCTTTCTCGCCTACGGCACGGCGAAGGCCGCGCTGTCGCACTACACGCGGCTGGCCGCCGTGGACCTCGCACCGAAGGTGCGCGTGAACGCCATCTGCGTCGGTTCAGTGCACACGTCGGCGCTGGAATTGGTGGCGGGCAACGAAGAGATCCGCGTGAAGATGGAGAATGCGACCCCGTTGCAGCGCATCGGTTCCGCCGACGACGTGGCTTCGGCGGTGCTGTACCTGGCTTCGCCGGCCGGCGCATACGTGACGGGCAAGGTGCTCGAAGTGGACGGTGGGCTCCAGGCGCCGAACCTCGAGCTCGGACTACCGGACCTCTGATCGTCCTTTGTGGACTGTTGTCTGATTTGTCGGGTTTCGAATTCCCAACCGGTGGATTTCCCGAAACACCCCACGCTGGGTGATCACTTCCTGCCATAGTGTTCGTCGACCGACGATCACGGGGAGGGAATCGGTGTCGGACTTCGACGTACACACTGACGTCATGCGCGAGTACGCGGACGTCGTCGACGGGCTGCACGCCCAGGTCGGCAAGATCAAGGACTACATGCGCACCACCGCGTGCGACAAGTCGGGCTTCACCGGCCTGTTCGCGTTGCTGCAGCCGGTGGTGGACCTGGTGGGCAACCTCTACGGCAGCACCCTCGACTTCGGCGACAACCGGCTCACCTCGCTGAGCCAGGGCGTCCGCTCCGCCGCCGACTCCTACGACCACCACGACGGCCAGGTCGCCGCGGTCCTCAAGGAGTTCGGCATCGCGATCGACGAGGTCGGCGCGAAATGACCACCCACCACTGACTCCGACCACCACCGAGGGGGAACGACATGGCCAGGCACAGCCACCCGGGCGGGTCCGGCGGAACGACGCACCACACGCCGACGCACCCTGCCACGCCCCAGCAAGGGCACCCGAACACACCGCCGCAGCATCCGAACACGCCGCCGAACCGGCCGGGTTCGCCGCCGCAGCAGCACACCCCCGGCACCCCGGCGCCTGGCGTGCCGTCACAGGGGCACCCGCCGAACGACCCGCGCAACCCGAACCGGCCCGGTCAGGACGAGGGCGACGAGCGCAAGCGCCCCGGGCAGGGCGAGGACGAGGACGGCAAGAACAAGGGCGACGAGGACAAGGACGAGAAAAAGAAGAAGGACGACGAGGACGATTCCGACAAGCCCGAGGACGACGACTCGGACGATGACGACGACTCCGATGACTCCGACGACGGGGGCGATTCGCCGTCGTCGTCCGGCGGGGATCCCGGCGCCGCGCCGACGACGTCGCCGAGCGGGTTCGACGAGGGCAGCTCGATCAGCGAACAGCTCCAGCCGCCCGAGGACACGTCCGGCGAGGACATCCAGGACCTCGTCAAGGAAGCCGGCGTGGAGGTCATGCCGGTCGAGTGGATCTTCCAGCAGATCACCGGCCAGACGCTCACGCAGATGTTCATCGAGCCGATCACGGGTGACTTCTCGAAGATCTCCGCCGACGCCGAGGCGTGGCGCAACATCGCCGAGGCGATGAAGGCGTTCTCGACCGTGATGGTGGGCAACGAGAAGATCCTCGGCGACAGCTGGTCG
Source organism: Amycolatopsis sp. NPDC051373 (assembly GCF_040689465.1). Classification (NCBI taxonomy): domain Bacteria; kingdom Bacillati; phylum Actinomycetota; class Actinomycetes; order Pseudonocardiales; family Pseudonocardiaceae; genus Amycolatopsis; species Amycolatopsis sp. NPDC051373. Next base: position 340,586 of record NZ_JBFBAE010000003.1, read on the forward strand.
GGCCCGGCGTCGCTGGCGCACAAGGCGTACGTGGACCTCGGGTGGCGCGCGGGGCTGGCCGCGGAGGCCGGGATCGCGGAGCTGATCGCCAAGGGGTTCGAGCTGCTGTCGGACACGTCGCAGAAGCTGGCGGCCAAGGCGCTCGACCTGTTGAAGAGCCTGATCGACCGGCTGCTGGTGATGGCGGCCGAGGCGTGTGTGCCGATCGCGGGGTGGATCGCCGACGCGATCACCGGGCTGTCGGAGATCCTGCCGCTCATCAACGCGTTGATCTCGATCATCGACATGATCAAGGACATCGTGCAGAAGGTCGGCGACCTGTGGAACTCGGTGAAGGACATCGGGTCGCAGCTGGTGAAGATCAAGGACGTCGGCAGCGTCTCCGACGTGATCGACATCGGCAAGGGCATCGCGGGCGACGTCGGCGACATCAAGGACAACGCCTCCGGCATCGCCGGCGACGTGGGCGACATCAAGGACTCCGTGAAGGACGGCGTCGAGGAGTCCCGCGGCAACCACGAGGACAACAAGGACTACTGGGACAGCCGCAAGAGCAGCCGGACCCCGGCGCACTCCGGCAGCGGCCGGATCAGCGGCCGCATCGACGACTGAGAGGACCCGCCGTCATGTCACGGCCCACCCCCGCGCAGGACGCGTGGAAGACGCCGGAGATCCGCGAGGCGGAATCGGCGCTCGACAGCACCGTGAGCAAGTCGCGGCAGCTGCTGAAGGACCTCGAGAAGATCCGCCTGAAGCCGCTGCCGCAGACCGACACCCCAGAACGCGTCGAGGCGCTCAAGACCGCCGCCTCGAAGCCCAACGCCCCGGCCGCGCTGCGCCTGGTCAAGCGCAAGGTCGACGCCGGCGAGCTGACGTGGAAGGACGTCGCGTCCGGGAAGGCCTTCGCCGACCCCGAGGTGCGCGCCCTGGCCGACGCCAAGCTCGGCGACGCGAAGGACATGTACGAGGAGATGCAGGAGGGCCTTTCTCCCGAGGAGGTGCTCGAAGCGCGCACGGGCTCGCGCGACTTCCTCGCCGACTCGAACCGCTCGACCTACCCGGCCGCCGCGGAGTTGCCGAAGGGCTTCTCGACGGACAACCCGCTGGCGAGCAGCGCTTCACCGTCGAGCCCGGCTCCGCCGCCGCCCGGCCGCCACAGCGCTCCCCCGCCGGACGACGACTTCGCCGACCCGCTGGCCGACCGCAAGCCGCCGGCACCGCCCGCGCCTCCGGCTCCGCATTCGCCGCCTTCGCCCGCGCCGGACCAGGGCCGGCACGCCGCACCCCGGCACGAGGACCCGCGCCACCGCTTCACCACCCCGGACGACGACGAGTTCACCAGCCCCCTCGCCGACCGCGGCATCCCGAAGCGCCAGGACCCGCCCTCCCCGCGCCGCCCCCGTGGCGAAGACCGTTCCACCGGAGACGACGACTACTTCGGCGGCTCCCCGCTCGGCTGACCCCGTAACGCACGAAGTCCCCGGCTCGACTTCGAGCCGGGGACCTCGTGCGTGGTGAAAAACCGGGGGGTCAGGACTTCTCGGGCTTGTCCGAATCCGAGCCGGAGGACGCGGACCCGGCGTCGACCGTGATTTCGTCGCGGCTGTCCGTGTCGGGTTCGGACGGTGAGGCGGCGGTGTCCGAAGCAGACTCCGACGAGGAAGACTCGCCCACTTCCGTAGCGTCCGAAGAGTCCGAAGCTGCCGAAGGCTCCGCAACCGCGTCACGTTCGTCCCCGCGGCTGCGCAGCGTCTCGGGCAGCTCGCGCGGCCCCTTCTTCTTCGCCACGATCATGAAGGCCACCGCGCCCAGGAACACGAGGATCGCGACCCAGACGTTCACGCGCAGGCCGAGGATGTGGTTGGCCGTGTCGGTGCGCATGAGTTCGATCCAGCAGCGGCCGAGGGTGTAGCCGGCCACGTACAGGGCGAATGCGCGGCCGTGGCCGAGCTTGAAGCGGCGGTCGGCCCAGACCACGACGAGGGCGACGAGCAGGTTCCAGATCAGCTCGTACAGGAAGGTCGGGTGCACTGGGCTGTCCGGCAGCGGGATGTGGCCGGTGGCGATGCCCGTTAGGGGGTCGGGCAAGCCGGTCGCCGGGTCGGTGCGCTGGTAGATCTCCAAGCCCCACGGCAGGTCGGTGTGCGCGCCGTAGAGCTCCTGGTTGAAGTAGTTGCCGATGCGGCCGATGGCCTGCGCCGTGACGATGCCGGGGGCGAGCGCGTCGGCCAGCGCCGGCAGCGGGATGCCCTTGCGGCGGCAGGCGATCAGGGCGCCGACGCCACCGAGGGCGATGGCGCCCCAGATGCCGAGGCCGCCGTCCCAGATGGCGAAGGCGTTCCACGGGTTCTTGCCGGCCGTGAAGTACAGCTCGGGGTCGGTGATCACGTGGTAGAGGCGGCCGCCGACAAGGCCGAACGGCACGGCGAACACCGCGACGTCGATCACGGTCCCCTTGGTGCCCCCGCGCGCGGCCCACCTGCGCTCTCCCCACCAGATCGCCACGATGATGCCGGCGATGATGCACAGTGCGTAGGCACGGATCGGGATGAACCCCAGGTGCCACACACCGCGGTCGGGGCTCGGGATCGTGGCCAGGAAGGCTGCCGAGGCGGAATACACGCGGTCACCGTAGCGCGTCAATGCTCCGGTGTGGTGAGGGCGCCGCCGAAGGGTTCGTGAAGGACCGGTCACGGTCCGGTCGCGACGATGACTACTCGTAGCCACCCGGCTGCAGAGCGGCGAGGTATCCGGCCATCAGGGCCCGCGCGACCTGGCCGACGGCGGCGTCCTCGGGCAGGAACACCTCGTCGTGCAGGCTGGGCGCGCCCGCGGTGTCGCCGAGGCCGACGAACAGCATCAGCCCGCGGGTGCCGGTGCCGCAGTAGTGGGCGAAGTCGTCGGCGCCGAAGGAGCGGAAGTCGACGTCGACGTCGGCGCCGCCGTCGAGCAGCCAGGTCTGGGCGGCCGCCGCCAGCGCCGGGTCGTTGACCAGCACGGGCTCGCACGGGCTGATCTGCAGGTCGGCGGTGCAGCCGTACGCGCGGGCGGTGGAGTGCACGATCTCGGCCAGCACCTCCAGCGCGTGCACGCGGTCGGTCGCGCGCATGAGCCGCAGCGAGCCGAGCGCGGTCGCGGTGTTGGGGACGACGTTGGCGGCCGTGCCGGCGTGGATGCGCCCGACCGTGCAGACGGCGCCGTGCACGGGGTCGATCCGGCGGCTCGCGAGCTGCTGCAGGCTCACCACGAGCTGGCTCAGCGCGAGCACCGGGTCGCGCACGAGCTGCGGGTAACCCGCGTGGCCCCCCTGGCCGTGGAGCACGACCTCGAACTCGTCGGTCGACGCGTTCACCGGCCCGGGCGCGGCCGAGACGACGTTGTGTGCCAGCCGCGGCTGCACGTGGGCGCCGATGACGGTTTCGACGCCGAACTCCTCCAGTACCCCCGACTCGACGATGTCCAGCGCGCCCGAAGGCGCCGTCTCCTCGCGCGGCTGCAGCACCGCGACCAGCCGCCGCGGCACACCCACGCGCCGCGCCGCGCGGCAGACGGCGACCAGCGCGGCCAGGTGCACGTCGTGGCCGCACGCGTGCATCAGTCCGGAGTCCGAGGCCCACGCCACACCCGTGCGCTCGATGATCGGCAACCCGTCCAGCTCCGCTCGCAGCGCGACTGCGGGGCCGGCGTGCTCGCCGGGCAGCTCGACCAGGCGTCCCGTCTTGGCGACGCGCACGCCTTCGCCGGCGCCCAGCGCGGCGGCCGCCAGGCGCGCGGTGTCCTCCTCGTCGCCGGACGCGCGCGGGTCGGCGTGGAGCCGGTGGCGCAGCTCGACGGCATCGGGCAGCTCGTCGGCCAGGGCGGCACGCCAGCGCGCGGCCAGGTCGGTCATCGGGGCTCCAGGCGGTAGATCCGGGTCGCGTTCTCGTGGCCGGCCAGGCGGACCAGGCGCTGTGCGTCCACTTCGGACAGCGCCTCGGCGGCCAAAGCGGACCGCAGGAAGTCGGAAAGTCCTTGGCGGAACAGGGTTGTGCCGAGGTGGTAGAGCTCCGCGAGGCCGAACGCGTCGGTCGAGAACAGCAGCTTGCCGAACGGCACGAGCTCCAGCGTCTCGGCCAGGATCGCCGGCGCGCGGAAGCCGGCGTTGTGCGTGATGAGACCCGTGTCCACGAAGACGTGCTCGAAGACCTGCGCGAGGTAGGCGGCGTTGCGATGGAACGGGTAGTTGTGCAGCAGCAGGATCGGCACGCCCGTCTCGCGCGTGGCCCGCAGCAATCCGGTGAGCAGCAAAGGATCGCACCGGTGCAGGTCCACGTCGGAATCGCCGTAACCCACGTGGAACTGCACGGGCAGCCCGAGGTCGATCCCGGCCCAGACGAGGTGGCGGTGCAGCACCTCGTCGGCCAGGCGCAGCCCCAACCCGGCCCCGAGGCGCGAGAGCCACCGCCCGGCCGCGTCGACCACCTCGACGGCGTCGGGCCGCTCACCTGAGAGCTCCAGCCCCACCCGGTACGCGGCGATCGACTTCACCCCGGCGGCGTGCTTCGCCCGTTTTTCCAGCTCCGCCCCGAAGTCCGCGGCGAACCGGCTCGCGGTCGTGCCGGCGTGCACCACGTCCTCGGCGACCTGCTCGAGCCGCACCACGTCGTGGGCACGGGCGCCGGCGAGGCGGGCGAACTCGGTGGTGCCGGTGAGCTCGTCGGGCTGGAAACCGCCGTCGAGCAGGAAGTCGGTGGACCCCGTGCCTCGCAGGAACCGCCGGTTGACCTCCTCGGCTCCCAGCTCCGCTCGCCGTTCGAGGTACTCGTCGGCCGGCGCGTGCTTCGGCAGGTCCAGCACCGGCGCACACCGCTCGCGCACGGCGAGCCCGATGAGCGAGTCGAACAGCGACGTCCCCAGCGGCGACACCGTGCCGGCCTCGGTGAGCATCCGCTCGAAGCCCTCGCGTCCCACCTCGCCGGTCACCACGCCGTGGCAGTGGTGGTCCACCAGCGGCGCCTCCGCGACGAAGTCCAGCACCTCGCTCATCGGCCTCCTTCGGTGACGCCCAGCCGTTCCCCCACCCTACGGGCGAAGCCGGGCGCCGCGAGGACCAAGACCACGGCCAGCACGAGCACCGCGCCCGCCGCGACGGGGAACCAGCGGGCCGGGCCTTCGGTCGGGTAGGGGACGACGTTGACGTACACCGTGTAGCCCAGCAGCGCGAGCGCGCCGAGGGGGAAGACCAAGTGCCACCACGGGACGTGCATGCGGCGGCGCACGAAGAGCAACAGGATGGCGCCGAGGGTGGTCAGCAGGTAGATGACCAACAGGATCAGCGTGCCGATGGATCCCGACCACGCGAAGGTGTCCGCCGCCGTCGCGCCGAAGAAGACGGCGCACACGACGATGATCAGCGCGGCCGCCAGGGCGACAGCCGTGACCGCGGTGACCGGCGTGCCCTTCGGGGACGTGCGGCCGATGCCGCGGCCGTCGAAGGCGTCGCGGCCCAGGGCGAAGAGCAGGCGCGAGCCGCCGACCACGCAGGCGAGGCAGCAGCCGAACGCGCTGATCGCGGCGCCCACGCTGATCACGTCGCCGGCCCACGAGCCGACGAACGTGCTGCCCAGGTCGCCGAGCAGGGAGGGCGAGTCGTGGAAGGCCTGGGCGTCGGAGCGGAACGCCATCATCTCCACGGCCGTCACGATCACGAAGAAGGCGCCGCCGAAGATGGCCGTGCCGAGGATGGCGCGCGGGATGTTGCGGCGCGGGTCGCGGGTCTCCTCGCCGAGCGTCGCAGCGGCTTCGAAGCCCGCGAAGGACAGGAAGCCGAACACGGCGCCGAGGAACACGCCGGACAGGCCGATGTCCGGCGTGAAGGTGAACACGGACATCGTGAAGTGGGCGTCGTTGGGTGCGTTGCCGGCGATCAGGCGGACCAGGATCACGGCGGTGACCAGGAGGATCACCGCGATCGTCGCGCCCTCCACGGCCAGCAGCGTCGACGTGCCGCGGCGCGCGGGCGCCACCGCGAGCAGCCAGCTGCCGACGAGCGCGACGCCCGTGAGCACGAACGGCCCCCACCACGGCGGGTTCGGCCAGATCCCCACCTGCGTGAGGAACGCCGTGCCGAGCGTGCCCGCGGCCGAGCTCGTGACCACGGCGTAGAAGGTGTAGGTGCCGAGCAGCCCGATGCCGGAGACCACGCCGGCGCGCGGGCCGAGCGTCGCGCCGACGAACGCGTAGACCGAGCCCGCGTGGTGGTAGTGCTGGCAGAGGCGGACGAAGCCGTAGGCGACCAGCAGCACGCCGGCGGCCGAGAGCAGGAAGGCCAGCGGCACGGCGCGCCCGGCGGCGGCCGCGGTCTGCTGGGGGTTGATGTTGGCGGCCATACTCGGCGCCATGAGCGCGACGGACAGGCCCACGGCCTGCCACACCGACAGGGTGCGCCGCAGCGCTGGACGGGTTTCGACGATGTCTGACACGATGCGCTCCTTCGTCCGGAGGCAGCAGGTGGTTCCACGGCCGCCGAGGACGACGGCGTGAACTACACAGTGAACATCGCGGGGGCAGGATGAGCCAGCTCGATCGGGTTGAACTTTCCAGGCGGGGTGCCGAGGAGGCGGCGCGGCTGGGCCGTTCGGAGGTCGAGCTGGTAGCGCTGACCTTCGTCGACAACTCCGGCATCTCGCGCGTCAAGGCGGTTCCGGTGAGCCGGCTCGCCGAGGTCGCGGCGTGGGGCGTGGGCGCGTCGAACTCGTTCGACTTCTTCCTGTGCACGGACACGATCACGTCCGGCGCGTACTCGCTCGGCCCCGTCGGCGACCTGCGGCTGCACCCGGACCTCGACGCGCTCACGGTGCTCGCCGCGCAGCCGGGGTGGGCGTGGGCGCCGGCCCTGCGCTACGACCAGGAAGGCCGGCCGCACCCGCAGGACTCGCGCGCGCTGGCGGCGACGGCGGTGGCGAAGCTGGCCGAACGCGGGTATTCGGCGCGGATGGCGTTCGAGCTCGAGTGGGTGGTCGCCGGGCCGGGCGGGGCGCCGGTGGCGGGGCCGGCGTACGGATATTCGCGACTGGCCGCGCAGTCGGCGTACGTGCGGGATCTGGTGTCTGCTTTGGACAGTCAGCGCCTCGGGGTCGAGCAGGTGCACCCGGAATACGCGGCGGGGCAGTTCGAGGTTTCCGTGTCCGCCGACGATCCTGTGCGGGCGGCGGACGTCGCGGTGCTGGCACGGGAGACGGTCCGCGCGGTGGGGTTGAACCACGGGCTGAAGACGTCGTTCACGCCGAAGTTCGCGCCCGGCGGCGTGGGCAACGGCGGACACGTGCACTGCAGCCTGTGGGAGGGCGGGCGGAACCTGTGCGCCGGCGGTGACGGGGTGTTCGGGCTCAGCGAGGTCGCCGAGTCGTTCGCCGCGGGGATTTTCGGGCGGTTGCCGGCGTTGCTGGCCGTCGGGGCGCCGTCGGTGGTGAGCTACCTGCGGCTCGAACCGCACCACTGGGCCGGGGTGTACACGGCGTGGGGCCTGGAAAACCGGGAAGCGCCGCTGCGGTTGGTGCGCGGCCCGGCGGGAAAACGGGACACGGCCGCGAATTTCGAAGTGAAATGTTTTGATCTCACGGCCAACCCGTATCTGGTCGTGGCCGCCTTGCTGTTCGCGGGAATCGCGGGGCTCGATTCCGCGACACGGTTGCCGGAGCCCGTAAAGGTGGATCCGGGAACGTTGTCGACCGGCGACGCCGCCGCCGCGGGAGTGGTGCGCCTCCCCCGCTCGCTGGAGGCGGCCGTGGCCGCGTTCGTCGCCGACGACGTGCTGAAATCGGCCTTTGGCGCGGAACTGGCGACGACGTTGATGGACGTGCGCCGCGGCGAGATCGACGAACTGGGCGGGCTCGACGCCGAAGAGCTGTGCGAAGTGATGCGCTGGCTCCACTGAGTTCAGCCGAGCAGGCCGGCGACTTCCGCACGCAGCTGCGGCAGCTTCGCGTAGAGCTTGTCGCCCGGGCATTCGGTGTTGTAGTAGTCGCGGTGGCCCTTGATCTCCTCGACGGGGATGCCGTACTGCTCGCAGACGTAGGCGATGAAGACGGCCAGCGAATCCCACTGCGCTTGCGGCGGTTCTCGACCGAGGTGTACGTGCCTTCGTTCTCGATGCCGATCGCGTTGTCGTTCTGGCCCGGGCAGTGCGCGGCGCGCACGATCTGGTTGCCGTTGCGCAGCGCGTCGAGGCTGCCGTGGCGGCCTTCCATGCGGTAACCGCCGCGGGAGATCGTGAAGTGCTGGCCGGTGTCGGACCAGCCGTTGTTGTCGATGTGGTCGGCCTGGTCGTCGCGCGCGACCTGGAACGCGTGGGCCGACGAGTAGTCCGTGCTGTTGGGACATGCGATGTGGTGCACGAGCACGCGGTAGAAACGAGCGCCGGGGAAGGTGGGTGAATGTCATGCCGCGAAGGGTCGGCGGTTGGTGTACATGATCCGTACAAATGGCAACCCGGCACAGCCCTCGCGCGCGCCGTCAGCCGCCGGTCGTCACTGCGACCCCGTGGCCGCCACCCTCGCGCTGAGGGGTTCGAGTGCGGTGATCAGCTCGTCGAGTTCGGCGGGCGAGAGGGTGTCATAGGGCGCGGCGGCGAGTTCGTCGGTGAGGGTTTCGATGCGGTGTTTGGTCTCGCGGCCGGCGTCGGTGAAGTGGCCGTCGGCGTCAACGAGGCCGCGGGAGCGCAGGCCGGACATGACCTCGGCCAGCCGTTTCTTCGGTAGGTGGTGGATGCGCCCGAACGACTCGGGCGGGTGGATGCCCAGGTCGAGCGCGGAGAGCACGTGGGCCTCCGCTCCGCCGATGCCCGCGGCGAGGAGGGCGGCGATGTGGCCGTCGCCGCGGTGTTCGCGAAGCATGGTCGCGGAGTGCCACAAGCGGGCGACGGGGTCGGTGGGCACAGGGAGGGCACGTACGCCGGCAAACATCATCCGGCCGGCGGTGGGCGCGTTCTGCGCGGCCTGGGTGGTCAGGTCGGCGGCGCGCACCAGGCCCGGGGACGCGGCCAGCTCGTCGCCGAGGATCCGCCGCAGGGACGCCGCGCTGCCGCGCTGCCGAGCGGCGACGGAGGCCTCGGGCGGGATCGTCTCCCACGCGCTCGGGATGTGCCGCTCGACCTCGCCGTCGGCGAAGTTGTAGAAGGCCGCGTGCACGACCTGCGCCGGCACGCGCCCCAGCGGTGCGGCGCGGCTGGCGAAGTAGCCGTCCCAGTAGGTGCGGTGGCCGAGTGCGGCCAGCTCCTCGTTGCACTCGTCCGACAAGAACGTGACCAGGCAGATCGGCTCCAGGAGCTCGAACATGCGACGGGCGATGCGGGCCATGGCCCGCATCCTGCCAGCGACCGCGCGCCCGCAGAGCCGAATGCCGAAATCAGGCCCGGGCCGGAGCCCGGCGCACGCCTTCCGCGAGCTCCTCCGCGAGCTTCCGCACCCCGTCGACACTGCCCTCGGCCGCGGCCGTGACCAGCGCGGACCCGACGATCACCGCGTCGGCGAAACCGGCCACCTGGGCCGCCTGGCCGCCGGAGCGGACGCCGAGGCCGACGCCGATCGGCAGGTGCGTGTGGGCCCGCGTGCGGCGGACCAGGTCCTCCGCGTGCACGCCCACCGCGTCGCGGGCGCCCGTGACGCCCATGACCGCCGTGGCATAGACGAAGCCGGACGACGCCGCGGTGGTGAGCGCCAGGCGCTCCTCCGACGACGACGGCGCCACCAGGAAGATCCGGTCCAGACCGTGGGTCTCGGACGCGGCCGTCCACTCGGCGGCCTCGTCGGGGATCAGGTCCGGCGTGATCATGCCCAGCCCGCCCGCAGATGCAAGGTCGCGCGCGAAGCGGTCCACGCCGTAGCGGTGCACGGGGTTCCAGTACGTCATGACCACGGCCTTGCCGCCGCGCGCCGACACCGACTCGACGACCTCGAAGAGCCGCTTGAGCTTGAACCCGCCGGCCAGAGCCGACTCGGCGGCGGCCTGGATCGTGGGCCCGTCCATCACCGGGTCGGAGTACGGCACGCCGATCTCGAGCAGGTCCGCACCGCCGTCGATGGTGGCGGCCAGCAGGTCCTTCGAGCCGTCGACCGACGGGAATCCGGCGGGCAGGTAGCCGACCAGCGCGGCCCGGCCTTCCGCCCGCGTTGCCGCGAACAGGTCGTCGAGCGCGCTCACTGGTCCTCCCCGTCCACGAGGCCGAACCACTTGGCCGCGGTGTCCATGTCCTTGTCGCCGCGCCCCGAGAGGTTCACGACGATGAGGCCCTCGGGCCCGAGCTCACGGCCGAGCATCAGGGCGCCGGCCAGCGCGTGGGCCGACTCGATCGCCGGGATGATGCCTTCGGTGCGCGAGAGCAGCCGGAACGCGTCCATGGCCTCGGCGTCGGTGACCGGGCGGTACTCGGCGCGGCCGGAGTCCTTGAGCCACGCGTGCTCCGGGCCGACGCCCGGGTAGTCGAGCCCGGCCGAGATGGAGTGCGACTCCACCGTCTGGCCGTCCTCGTCCTGCAGCAGGTACGACATCGCGCCGTGCAGGTTGCCCGGGCTGCCCTTGGTGAGCGTGGCGCCGTGGCGATTGCCGTCGATGCCCTCGCCACCCGGCTCGAGGCCGACCAGCCGCACCGACGGGTCGTCGTAGAAGCCGGAGAAGATGCCGATGGCGTTGGACCCGCCGCCGACGCACGCGGCGACGACGTCGGGCAGCCGGCCGGTCTGCTCCAGGATCTGCTCGCGCGCTTCCTCGCCGATGACCTTGTGGAAGTTGCGCACCATCATCGGGAACGGGTACGGGCCCGCGGCGGTGCCGAAGATGTAGTGCGTGGTCTCGGAGTTGGTCACCCAGTCGCGCAAGGCCTCGTTGATCGCGTCCTTGAGCGTGCGGGACCCGGTCTTGACCGAGACGACCTCGGCGCCGAGCAGCTTCATGCGCGCGACGTTGAGCGACTGGCGCTCGGTGTCCACCTCGCCCATGTAGACCAGGCATTCGAGGTCCAGCAACGCGCACGCGGTGGCCGTGGCCACGCCGTGCTGGCCCGCGCCGGTCTCGGCGATCACGCGCTTCTTGCCCATGCGCTTGGTGAGCAGCGCCTGGCCGAGCACGTTGTTGATCTTGTGCGAACCGGTGTGGTTGAGGTCCTCGCGCTTGAGGAACACCCGCGCGCCCCCGGCGTGCTCACCGAAGCGCTTGGCCTCGGTCAGCAACGACGGCCGGCCCGCGTAGTCCTTGAGCAGGCGGCGCAGCTCACCGGTGAACTCCGGGTCGCGGCGCGCCTTCTCGTACTCGGCCGCGACCTCGTCGACGACGCCGATCAGCGCTTCAGGCATGAACCGGCCGCCGTACGGGCCGTAGTAGCCGCGCTCGTCCGGGTCGTGCTTGCTGTGCTCTTCGGTCACCGCGACGGCCTCGGGCAGGCGGGGTGCGAACCGGCGGTGACGAGCTTCACCAGCGCGCCCTTCGGGTCGCCGGAGGCCACCAGGCCTTCGCCGACCAGCACGGCGTCGGCACCCTGGCCGGCGTAGGACATCAGGTCGCCGGGGCCGCGGACGCCGGACTCGGCGACCTTGAACACCTCGAACGGCAGCCCCGGGGCGAGGCGGGAGAACACGTCCCGGTCGACTTCCAGCGTGTGCAGGTTGCGGGCGTTGACGCCGATCACCTGAGCACCGGCCTCGAGGGCGCGGTCGGCCTCTTCGGCGTTGTGGATCTCCACGAGGGCGGTCATGCCGAGCGACTCGACGCGGTCGAGCAGCGCGGCCAGAGCGTTCTGCTCCAACGCGGCGACGATCAGCAGCACCATGTCCGCGCCGTGCAGGCGCGCCTCGTGCACCTGGTACGGGCTGACGATGAAGTCCTTGCGCAGCACGGGAACGTCGACGGCCGCGCGCACGGCGTCGAGGTCGGCGAGCGACCCGCCGAAGCGGCGCTGCTCGGTGAGCACGCTGATCACGCGCGCGCCGCCGTCCTCGTAGTCCTTGGCCAGGGAAGCGGGGTCGGCGATCGGGGCGAGGTCGCCCTTGGAGGGGCTGCGCCGCTTCACCTCGGCGATCACGCCGATACCCGACTCACGCAGGGCGGCCATCACGTCTCGGGGCGCCGGGGCCTTGGCCGCGCGGGCCTTCAGCTCGTCGAAGGGCAAGACGGACTCGCGCACGGCGAGGTCCTCCCGCACACCGGCGACGATGTCTTCGAGCACGCTCACCGGGCGCACCCGCCCGTCGGCGAATTCATCGATCCCATCGCAAGTTCGCTCACAAAAACCTTCCCCTTCCCGCCGAAACGATGCTAACCCCCACTCGAAGACCGGCCCGTTCCGGGTGCACGCCTTGCTCCGAATGCGCTTCGGTATCCGGCGCTCACCTGCTCGCGGTGGGGTCCTCACCCTCGGAAAGCGCCTCCCACAGCTCGATGTCCGGATCACGCTTGGCACGCTGGGCGCCCGGCGCCGCGTACCGGGTGCCGAGCCGCCGCGCGGCGCCCGCGCCCTTGACCGCGACCAACCCCGCGACGACGAGAAGAATTCCGCCCAGCACGGCCAGACCGCGGCCGAGAAGCATCTCGGTGACGGGCAATCCGGGCGCCCAGCCGCTGAACTTGACGCCGTTCACGCCGGTCCAGACGCCCGCGAGGCCCGCCAGCGCCAGCACCACGCCCAGGATCCGCCGCGCCCAGCCGCCGGTGGCGATCACGCCCGCGACACCGGCCAGCGCCAGCAACGCCAGCGGCACAAGCGCCGTGGCCCGCTGCTCGCCGTCTTCGGTGTAGAGCTGCGTACCGAGCACGCCGCCGTCGCGGAACTCGGCGAACCACGCGAGCTTGGAGGCGCCCCACAACGCGAGCGCGCCCAGCAACAGGCCGACGAGGATCATCCACAGTGGACGGCGCGAGGGCTTGGCCTCGGTCTGTACCGGCTCGGACTGCCGCGGGCCCGCTGGTTCCGGCTCTCCCTGCTCAGACACCGGCGGAGTCCTCGGCCGGATCGAGCTCGCCCGCGGGGACCATGGTCTGGGCCGCCGCGACGGCCGAGAGCACCGTGCGCGCCTTGTTGAGCGACTCGGTGTCCTCGTAGTCGGCCACGGAATCGGCGACCACGCCGCCGCCGGCCTGGACGTAGGCGACGCCGTCGCGCATCAGGGCGGTGCGGATGGCGATGGCCGTGTCGGCGTCGCCCGCGAAGTCGAGATAGCCGACGACGCCGCCGTACAGGGCCCGGCGCACCGGCTCGAGCTCCTCGATCAGCTGCATCGCGCGCACCTTGGGCGCGCCCGAGAGCGTGCCGGCCGGGAAGCAGGCGGTGACCGCGTCGAACGCCGTCTTGCCCTCGGCCAGCTCACCGGTGACCGTGGAAACGATGTGCATCACGTGGCTGTAGCGCTCGATCTGGAAGAAGTCGACCACGTGCACGCTGCCGGGGCGGCAGACCTTGCCCAGGTCGTTGCGGCCGAGGTCGACGAGCATGAGGTGCTCGGCGCGCTCCTTCTCGTCGGCCAGCAGATCTTTGGCCAGCTGCGCGTCCTCCTCTGGGTCGGCGCCGCGCCAGCGCGTGCCCGCGATGGGGTGCGTGGTCGCTCGGCCGTCGCGCACGGTGACCAGCGACTCGGGGCTGGAGCCGACGATGTCGAAGCCCTCCAGTCGCAGCAGGTACATGTACGGGCTGGGGTTGGAGGTGCGCAGCACGCGGTAGACGTCGAGCGCGTCGGCACCGGTCTCGATCTCAAAGCGTTGCGAGGGCACGACCTGGAACGCTTCGCCGGCCTTGATCGCTTCCACGGCCTTGTCGACGGCGGCGTGGAAGTCTTCCTTCGTGCGGCGGCGCTTGAACTCCGGCGCCGGCCGGTCGAACGTCGCGACGGTGGGCGGCGCCGGCACGCGCAGCTGCTCGGTCATCGCCGACAGGCGCTCCAGCGCGCTGTCGTAGGCCGCGTCCACGCGCTCGGGCGAGTCGTCCCAGTTGACCGCGTTGGCGATCAGCGTAACGGTGCCCTCGTGGTGGTCGAACGCCGCGAGGTCGGTGGCCAGGAGCATGGTCAGCTCGGGGATGTCGAGGTCGCGCTCGGCGAGCTCGGGCAGCTTCTCCAGCCAGCGCACGGCGTCGTAGCCGATGTAGCCCACCATGCCGCCGGTCAACGGCGGCAGGCCCGGCAGCGGCTCGGTGTGCAGCGCCTCGACGGTGGCGCGCAGCACCTGCAGCGGGTCGCCTTCGGTGGGCAGGCCGACGGGCGGCGTGCCGGTCCACACGGCCTTGCCGTCGCGCACGGTCAGCGCGGCCGGGCTGCGCACGCCCACGAACGACCAGCGCGACCACGATTTGCCGTTCTCCGCCGACTCGAACAGGAACGTGCCGGGCCGGTCGGCGCCGAGCTTGCGGTAGATCCCGAGCGGGGTCTCCCCGTCGGCGAGGACCTTGCGCACCACGGGGATCACGCGGCGGCCTTCGGCGAGGGCGCGGAACTCGGCGCGCGAGGGGCTGACCGGGCCGGGCCCGGTGGATTTGCCGGCTGCTGAGCTGACCATGCGCCCCATTGTGCCGCGCGGGCCTCGGCGGACCTTGGGCGGCCCTTGAATTCAGCACCTGTTGAATTCAAGGGGGCGACGAGTCATAGTGGACCCGTGAGCACCGAAGACACTACCTCCCGCAGGCGCGGCCGCCGGCCCGCCGGGCAGGACACCCGGACGGCCTTGATCGAGGCCGCGCGCGCGGTGTTCGCGGAACACGGCTACGAACGCGCCACCGTGCGCGCGATCGCCGCGCGCGCGGGCGTCGACGCGGCCATGGTCAACCACTGGTTCGGCGGCAAGGAGGGCCTGTTCGCCCAGGCCGTGCTCGAGCTGCCGTTCTCCCCGCACGAACTGCTCGCGACCCTGCGCGACGGCCCCGACGACAAGCTGGGTGAACGGATCGTCCGCGTCTTCGTCACCCGCTGGGACGGCGCCGGCGGCGACACGTTCCAGGCCCTCATCCGCAGCGTCGCGGGCCACGAACTGGCTGCGACCGTGCTGCGGGACTTCTTCTCGCTGTTCTTCGCCGAGGTGATCGGCCACATCGGCTCCGACCAGCCCGGGCTGCGGACCACGCTGTGCGCCTCGCAGGTCGTAGGACTCGGCATGGTCCGCTACATCGCCCGCTTCGAGCCGATCGCGTCGGCCGAGGTCGAAACGCTCGTCACGGCGATCGCGCCGAATTTGCAGCGGTATTTGACGGGGGATCTCGGGCTTTAGGGCTTGGGCTTCAGGTCCAGCGCGGGGACACCGCCTGCACCACGACCGCGCCGGTGCCCGGAACGAGCAGCACCATGTGAGCACCTTCTCCGGCGAGGAAGCCGCTGCGCCGTCCGGTGCCGAAGCGCGCGTACTCGCGGGTCAGCCCACGGGCCGGGCGCAGCCGCAGGCGGGTGCGGTCGCCGAAGGTGGCTCGGACGACGCCGGGCTCACCGAAGTCGAACCGCGCCGCACGCCACCCGGTTCGTCGGACCGCGCTGCGGCGGCGCCACCACGACGCGGCGAGCCCGAGCCCCGTGGGGACGCCGGCGAGCCCGACCGCGATCAGCGCGCTGGCGAAGGTGGCCGCGACCGGGTCGATCTCGTAGTCGGCCGCGTCCCACGCGCCGGCGGGCGCGCCCTCGTCATAGGTCACGTCGATCCGGTCGCCGACGCTACGGACCTCCTCGGTCCGTTGCGCCATGACGGTGGTGTACTCGCCGCCCGGGCCCTGGTACCGCACCTCGAAGTACTTGTCGCCGGCCCACACGACGAGCGCGGAGGCCGTGAAGGTGGCCGCGTCGCCGCGCACCGCCTCTTCCGCTCTGCCGAGCGCCTGGACACCGCCCACCAGCACCCCGACGCACACGATCGCTCCCACGATCGCCTCCACCGCCCGGCGCGTCAGCCGGGCGACCGCCGCCTCGCCACCGTCGGGCGTGGCATCCGGTCCCGGCGGGAGCCACGGCTCACCGTCGCCGGGCGTTCCGCGGACCACTGGCCACCTCGGCTCACCGCGCTGCTTCTTGCCCACCGGACGCTTCATCGGACCGAACCTGACGTCGGCCGGACGAGGATCGGGCAGGGGCGGGTTCCGCACGCGAGCATCAGGACCGTGGCCGTGCCCTCGCCGCCCACCCAGGCCTGGTTGTGTTCGAGGCGCTGGAGGAAGGCGTAGCGGCCGGGCACCATCGCGAGGGTGCGGACTCCCTGCCGCCCGTTGCCGCGGCACTTCAGGACCAGCCGCTGGTGCGCGTCGACGGGGTTCGCCGCGATGAGGGTGGCGGGGATCCAATGCGTACGCCGGGCGGCCCGGCACCGGCGAACCCAGCGCACCGCGTACACCGTGCACCACGGGCAGAGGCCCAGTGCGACGAGTGCCGGGGAGATGAGGCCCCATTTCCAGGCGTCACTGTGGTTGCGTTCTTCGAGCGTCCGCACGTGCCGAGGGTCGATCGGGTCGTAGTACAGCCAGACCAGATCACCCACGTGGTAAGCCAGCCCGGAGTCGCGGTTGACCACGGCTTGCCGGGGCGTGACGCCGACGGTGTAGCCCACCGTGATGGTCGGCGTGCCGCGGCGCGGGTCCTCGACGCCGACCACGTGGCCGACCACGCGCATTCCGCTGACGAGCAGGGCGTCGGCCGCAGCGTCGAGCGCGACCATCCCGAGTACCGCCGAGGTCAGCACGAGCAGCCACAGGACCGCACCGGTGATCGATCGCCACGATCGCTTGCACAGCGCACGATTCCAGGCGATCACGTCGGTTTCGAGGGCGTCGCCGGTCATCGGTGGGCTCGCCGGCGTGAGCCACGCGGCACGCGCAGCGGGATCGCGTACGGCCCCGGGGTGCGGGGTCCGCGCGGCAGCGTGAGGACGAAGTCGCGGCCGGAGCCGGCGACGTGCCCCTCGACCGGACCGCCGCGCAGGAACGAGTAGCGGCCGCGCACCGCCGCGACGGTCCGCACGACCAGCATGGCGCCACCGCGGAAGTCGAGGCGCAGCAACTGATAGCCACTTGAGGAGCCGACTACCGTCGCCGTCGCGGGCTGCCACCCGTCGCGCCGCGCGGCCTTGCGCCGGCGGGCCCAGCCCACGCCGAACGTCACCATCCACGGCCAGGCGAACAACGCGACGACAAGCGGGAACACGAAGACCCCCATCCACCGGTCGTCGAGGTTCCGCTCGTCGGCGGTCCGCATGTCCTGCGGGTCGGCCGGGTCGTAGTACACGCGGACGCGATCGCCTTCGACGTACGCGCGGTCGGAATCGCGGCTGACGACGGCCTGTTCGAGGGCGTCGCCGACCGGGTAGTCCACCGTGATGGTGGGCGTACCGCGC
This sequence comes from Amycolatopsis sp. NPDC051373, assembly GCF_040689465.1. Classification (NCBI taxonomy): domain Bacteria; kingdom Bacillati; phylum Actinomycetota; class Actinomycetes; order Pseudonocardiales; family Pseudonocardiaceae; genus Amycolatopsis; species Amycolatopsis sp. NPDC051373. The sequence goes on from NZ_JBFBAE010000003.1 coordinate 357,905, forward strand.
CGGGCGAACGGGTCGTACACGCCGACCACCTGCCCGGTCACCTCGGCGCCGTATTCCAGGAGCCGGTCCGCGTGGCTGTTCAGCACCGCGATCCCCACGAAGGAACCGGGCAGCACCAGGAACCAGAGCACCGCGGCCACGATCGCCCGCCGGAACCGACGGCGCAGCAAGCGTTCCCGCTCCGCGGCGGCAACTCCGGCGCCCTCGTGCTGCTTCTGTTCGCGCCGACTGCGTGGCTTTCGTCGTGCCGGGCCGGTTCGGGCTAGGAGAGGTTCGTCGTCCTGCTTGTCCGGGCTGTCGCCGTGGTCCCTAGATCCATCAGCAGAGGGTACGACCGGGAAATCCTGTGCCACCAGGGAAAAGCTGCGATGCAGAACACCGAGGGGGAAGGCAACCGAGAGTGCCGGTCGAGCGTGTTGACGGTCCCCCCTCAGCGGCGTGAATCGAACGCTCGCAAGGCCACCACACGCGGCCCGCACGGCGGGAACCGGTTGGCAGCACCAGAACGAACCGGCGGCCCGACCCCGCGACCTTCGCGCCGGCCCGGCGATTTCCCTCAGGAGGCAAGCGCGTCAGCGACGTCGTGCGGGGGACCACCCGAAAGCCGCCGACGGTGAAGCGGACGACCTGCGCGCGGTCGTCGGGGTCGTGGGCTTGGACGCGGACGGGCCGCCAACCGTCACGCGGTTCGAGGCCGTCTCGTCCGCATCGAGGCTCATCGTCCGGCCGGCCATCGTGATCCGCGCGGGACGCGCAGGGGGATGACGTACGGCCCCTTCACGTGGTGCGGCAGTGCGAGGACGAGACGGCGGCCTTCGCCGGAGACCCACGCTTCGACCGGCCCGTTGCGGAGGAAGGAGTAGCGCCCGCGCAGCGCCGCCACGGTGCGGGCGGCGAGCCGCCCGCCATCGGGAAAGTCGAGGCGCAGGAGCTGGTAGCCGCCCGAGGAGTCGAAAACGACGGCGGTGACGGGTTCCCAGCCTGACTTGCGGGCCCGCCCAGCCAGGCGGGGCGGTCGGTGTAGGTGCGCAGGAAGCGGGCGCCGTGGGTGGACGGCACGGCGCGCAGGCGCACGGCCCCGCCGGAAAGCAGGTGCACGTGCAAGTACGGCGGGTTCACGCCACGGCCGGTGCGGGGCGCGAGGACGACGGTGGCTGTGCCCTCGTGCCAGCCGTGCGGCGCACGGCGCGGGAGCGGCGGGACCAGCCGACAGCGCCCGTCGCGGCAACCAAAAAGCACAGCAGGACCAGACCGACGCCGATCCAGGCGAAGTCGACGCCGTTCTCGCTCAGGCCGGTTTCTGTGGTCGTGCGGGCGCGCCCAGGGTCGGCCGGGTCGAAGACCACCGTGACGCGTTCGCCTGGGGTGTAGGCGGCCGTCGAGCTGCGGTCGATGCGTTCGGTCACCAGCCGGCCATCGGCGCGGAAGGACACGTCGATCCAGCGCGTGCCCTTCGGCGGCGTGGCGACGGAAACGACCGTCCCCGGCACGCGGGTGCCGGTCGTCAGCAGGGTGTCCGCCGAGTGGAGGACGCCCAGCACGGCGACCAAGCCGGCCGCCAGAGCCAAGCACCACAGCCCCGCGAGCGCCCACGCCCGCGAGGCGACGGCACGCAGCCGCCGCGTCTCGCGGGTCAGGTCGGCAGTCAGCGTGCCAGCAGCACGAACGCCAGCGCGAGGACGCCCGGCACCACCTGCACCAGCAGGATCCGCTTCGAGGCCGTCGCGGCGCCGTACAGGCCGGCGACGATCACGCAGGCCAGGCCGTAGAGCTTGAACTGGAAGCCCGTCGGGTCGGTCGCGATGAGTCCCCAGATCAGGGCCGCCGCGAGGAAACCGTTGTAGAGCCCCTGGTTCGCGGCGAGCGCCTTGCTCTCCTGTGCGAACGCCTCGGTGGTGCCGAACGCCGCGCGGGCGCGCGGGGTCGTCCAGAGGAACATTTCGAGCACCACGATGTAGACGTGGATGAGGGCGACCAGCCCCACCAGCACGTTCGCGACAACCGTCACGGGGTGTTCTCACTCTCGTCGGCGAGGAGCACGCGCTCCGCGGAGTCGAAACAGGTGTGGGTGCCCGTGTGGCAGGCCGGGCCGGTCTGGTCCACGCGCAGGAGCACTGTGTCACCGTCGCAGTCGATCCGCACTTCGCGGACGTGCTGGACGTGGCCCGAGGTCTCACCCTTGACCCACAGTTCCTTGCGGCTGCGGGACCAGTAGGTCGCGCGCCGGGTGGTGAGGGTGGATTCCAGGGCCTCGTCGTTCATCCAGGCCATCATCAGCACGTCGGACGTCGAGTGCTCCACGACGACGGCCGCGATCAGGCCGTCGGCGTTGCGCTTGAGCCGCTGGGACAGGTCTGCGTCGAGGGTCATCGGACGACGACCCCGCCTTCGCGCAGGGCGCCCTTGACGTCGCCGATCTTCAGCTGTCCGAAGTGGAACACGCTCGCGGCGAGCACCGCGTCGGCGCCGGCCTCCACGGCGGGCAGGAAGTGGCCGACGGCGCCCGCGCCGCCGCTGGCGATCACCGGCACGCGCACCGCGCGGCGGACCATCTCGATCAGGGAGATGTCGAAGCCGGACTTGGTGCCGTCGGCGTCCATCGAGTTGAGCAGGATCTCGCCGACGCCCAGCTCCTCGCCGCGCGCGGCCCACTCGACCGCGTCGATGCCCGTGCCGCGGCGCCCACCGTGGGTGGTCACCTCGAAGCCCGACGCCGTCGGCTCGCCGCCCTCGGGCACGCGCCGCGCGTCGACCGACAGCACGATGCACTGGGCCCCGAACCGGCGCGACGCCTCGCGCAGCAGCTCCGGACGCGCGATCGCGGCCGTGTTGATGCTCACCTTGTCCGCGCCCGTGCGCAGCAGGCGGTTGACGTCGTCGTTGGAGCGCACACCGCCGCCGACGGTCAGCGGGATGAAGACCTGCTCGGCCGTGCGGCGGACCACGTCGAAGGTGGTCTCGCGGTTGCCCGACGACGCGGTGACGTCGAGGAAAGTCAGCTCGTCGGCGCCTTCGTGGTCATACAGCCGGGCCAGCTCCACCGGGTCGCCGGCGTCGCGCAGATCGGCGAAGTTGACGCCCTTCACCACGCGACCCGCGTCGACGTCCAGACACGGGATCACCCTCACCGCCACAGCCATGCCACCAGCGTAGCCGTCCACCTGCGACGGTCTGCCCGCCCGGTCGGCGCGGAAGCGGTCAGAGGACGGGCGGAGTCCAGTCCCACAAGGGCGCGGCCTGGCGCCGGATCACCGACGCGGGCATCAGCGGCACGGTCACCGCCAGCAGCGCGTGCAGCCACCACGCCGACGCCGTGTCGGCCATGGCCTTGCTGCGCGCCTGCTTCGTGACGTACGCCGCACGCGGGCGGCGCGCGGCGTCGTATGCGGCGAGCGCCTCGGGCACGGGGTGGGCCCGCAGCGATGCGGCGAGGACCACGGCGTCCTCGATCGCCTGGCAGGCGCCCTGGCCGAGATCCGGCGGCACGGCGTGAGCCGCGTCACCGAGCAGCGCGACGCGTCCGCTCGTGAACGCGGGCAGCGGGTCGAGGTCGAGGATGTCGTTGTGCAGCACGGCCTCCGGCCGCGTCGCCGCCACGAGCTCACGGGCCTCGGCCGGCCAGTCCGCCACGCGGCGGGTCACCTCGGCGTGCTCGCTCGGGTAGCGCACGCCGGGCGTGGACTCGGCGGCGCCGAGGGCCCAGCACGCGCGGTCGCCGAGCAGCGGGTGGACCATGAAGTACGCGCCGCGGCCCATCGTGAAGCTGCCGCGCACCGGCGGCGCCGCACTCGGTTCGGTGACGCCGCGCCAGGCCGTGTAGCGAAACCCTGGTTCGGGGGCGGCAGGGAAGAGCCGGCAGCGAAATCCACTGTGGACACCGTCGGCCGCCACGATCACGTCCGCGTCCACTTCGGATGGATCAGTTACTTCAATTCCCGTGCGCACCAAGGTTTCCGGCAGCTCTGCCAGCAAAGCCGAGTGCAGCTCCGCGCGGTGGAACGCGGCGAGCGGCTCGTCCCGCCCCTCCCGGAACCGGCGCAGGAACCGGCCCGACGACGTCCGCAGTGTGCCCGTGACCTGCGACGGCGCCGAGTGCTTCCGCACCCGCTCCCCGATCCCCAGCGCGTCGAGCGCCCGCATCGCGTTGGGCGCCAAGGAGAGCCCGGCCCCGATCTCCCGCAGCTCGGGCGCGCGCTCCAGCACCGTGACCTCGTACCCTGTTCGGCGCAACGCGATCGCGGCCGTCAGCCCGCCGATCCCGCCGCCCACCACCACGACCTTCACTTCGGCTCACCGGCTTCCGCCAACGCCTCGGCCAGCCACGCGAACGCCGCGTCGGCATTGCGCACGCGCGCCGCCCGGGCGCCGTCGCGTTCGAGCAGCTCGATGCCGGCGTTCGTGATGTCGCGGAACGAGCCCAGCGTGGCGATGCGGCGGCGGATCACGCGTTGCCACGCGTCGTCGTCCACGCGGTAGTAGGCGGTGCGCTCGCCGCGCCCGAGCCGTTTGCCGACCAGCCCGGCGTCGAGCAGCAGCCGCAGGTTGGTCGTGAGCGACGCGCGGCTCGCGCCCACTGCCCCGGCCAGCTGCGCCGCCGACTGCTCCGGCGGGTCGCACGCCATCAGCCAGCCGAGCACGCGCCCGGCGATCGGCGGCAGGCCGTACTCCTGCGTGAGGAAACCCGCGACCCGCTCGACCCACTCGAGCACCTCGTCGTCCATACGCGTCAGCATAGGCTAGTCATCACTGAAATTCGCTCGGAATGCATCAGAACGGGCCCCTCGCGCGTCTGAGAGAGCGTGACCACCAGCTTCGACGAGTTCGTGGCGGAACGCCTCGACGGACTCCTGCGCTACGCGACCGTCCTCACCGACGATCCGCACCTGGCGCAGGACATCGTGCAGGACGTGCTGCTGCGGGCCCAGGAGCGCTGGGCGAAGATCGACTCACCGCCCACCTACGTGCGCCGGATGGTCACCAACGAGTACCTGTCCTGGCGGCGGCGCGCGGTCCGGCGCGTGGTGCCGTCGAGCCACGAGGTGCTCGACGCGATCAGCCCGCCGGCGGCCGACCCGTCGGCGGCCTACGACGAGCGCGACGAGATGCTGGCCCGCCTTGCGACGCTGCCGCGCAAGCAGCGCGCGGCGCTGGTGCTGCGCTACTACGAGAACTACTCCGACGAGGAGATCGGCGCCGTCCTCAGATGCGCCACCTCCACCGTGCGGAGCCAGATCTCGCGCGCGCTCGCGACCCTGCGCGCCACGGCGTACCCCTTGCCCACCGCCCTGACCACCGGAGCCGGAGAATGAGCCAGCCCGCCCGCGACACCGAGACGCTGCTGCGTGACAGCCTCGAACGACTCGCCGAACGCGCTCCCGACGGTCATGAGGTCCGCAACGCGCTGGTCCGTGCCCGCCAGGCGAGGCGCAGGCGGCCGAGGTTGGCGTTGGTGGCGGTGGCCGCCGCGGTGGTCGCGGTGACTGTCGGGGTGTCGGTCGTGGCCACGTGGCCCTCGCGGGTGCCGCCTGCCGCGGGTGAGCCGGTGCTGGGGTATACGCCTGGGTGGTTGCCTGACGGGTTCACGGAGCAGTACCGATCGGCCGGGCCGGAAACGGTGCCGCAGGTGCGCCGGTGGTTCGCCGGGCCGAGCCGGATCGAGCTGTCGGCGTTTTCGACGAAGGTTCCCGAGTGGTCCGCGACCGCGCTGCGCATCGCCGCGGTGCGTGACCAGGTGCTGGTGCACGGGCGGGTCGCGATGCTGACCGGGTCCGCGACGTCGGCGGAGCTGACTTGGTCGCCTGATGACACCCATGTGCTGCGGGCCGAGGTCGATGCGGTGCCGTCGGCGAAGGCGGTCGCGCAGCGGATCGCGGAGGGCGTTTCGAAGAGCATGCCTATCCCGATTCGGGGGGAGGCGCGGTTCGGGCCGCTGCCGGCCGGGCTTCGGGAGACGGCGACGACGGTGAGCGGGATGAGTGCCGGGGAAGCGACGACGACGCTGGAGGCCGGGCCCGTGCGGGTCACAGTGGGGGCGGCGTCGCCTGGTCTTGGCGGGTCGGTCCCGATCACGGTCCGCGGTGTCCCCGGCGCCGCCGCGGCGGACCTGGTCACCGTGCGCTTGGCCACCGGCCGCTGGCTCACCGTTTCCGGCAAGGTGCCGCGCGCCGAACTGGTCGCGGTCGCCGGCGCCGTGGTGGTTGATCCGTCGCCTGACTACGGCTGGATCGGGTCCTGAATCCGGCTACTGTGGACACATGCCTACCGAGCTGGACCGGTTTGACGGTGAGAAGTATGTCGTGCTCACCACGTTCCGCCGGGATGGGCGGGCTGTCCCCACCGCCGTGTGGTTCGGCCTCGACGGCGACGAGCTGCTGGTCTATTCCGAGCGGAAGGCGGGGAAGGTCAAGCGGATTCGGAACAGTGGGCGGGTGGAGGTCCAGGCCAGCGACGTCCGCGGCCGCACCCACGGCCCGACGGCCGCCGGCACCGCCCGGCTGCTCGACGACGCCGGCACCGAGCGCGTGCGAAAGGCGATTCGGCACCACTACCCCTTGGTGGGACCGGTGTCGATGTTCTTCAGCAAGCTCCGCGGCGGCCCGCAGCGCACGATCGGGATCGCCGTGAAACTCGACGAAGGCTGAGTGCCCCGGCAAGGCCTCGCACCACTCACCGGGCGCTGTTCAGCCCCGCGGCCAGCTTCGCCGGGTCGTGCTCCGGATCGACGCCCTCGATCAGCACCACATCAGCCACCAGGTGGTCGGTGCGCAGCGGCAGGATCTCGCGATAGTCGCGCGAGTCGTACCAGCCCCGGGCCCGGCCCAGATCCGGGAAGGCGATCACGACGATCGGCCCCGGCCACACCCCCTCGACGACCTGCGCTTGTGCTCCGTGCACCAGGAACCGGCCCCCGAACGGGTCCAAAGTGGACTGGATGCGCCGCAGGTACTCACCCACTGCGGGGTGGATCACACCAGGCTGGCGAAGGTGGGCGATGGCGTAGGCGGTCATGTGTGTCTCCTCGGTCGGATCGACCCCTGTCGAGAACCGATCCTGCCGAGAAGACGTAACCACGTCGATTACCCGCGGGGTAATGACTAGCGGACGGCGGCCAGCGCCTCCGGCAGAGTGAAGGCGCCGGCGTAGAGGGCCTTGCCGACGATGGCGCCTTCGATGCCGTCGCAGGCCAGGCCGGCCAGTGCCCTGAGGTCGTCCACACTGGACACACCGCCCGAGGCGATCACGGGGGCGTCGGTGCGCGCGGCGACTTCGCGGAGGAGGTCGAGGTTCGGGCCCTTGAGGGTGCCGTCCTTGCTGACGTCGGTGACGACGTACCGGGAAGCGCCGTCGCGGTCGAGCCGTTCCAGGACTTCCCAGAGGTCGCCGCCGTCCGACGTCCAGCCCCGCGAGGACACGCGGTGGCCGGCCTCGGTGATCCGCACGTCCAGCCCGATGGCGACGCGGTCGCCGTACGTGGTGACGACCTTGGCGGTCCAGGAGGGGTCCTCCAGGGCGGCGGTGCCCAGGTTCACGCGCCGCGCGCCGGTGGACAGGGCGGCTTCCAGCGAGGCGTCGTCGCGGATGCCGCCGGAGAGCTCCACCTGGACGTCGAGGCGGCCGATCACCTCCGCCAGCAGCTCGCGGTTCGAGCCCTTGCCGAAGGCCGCGTCGAGGTCGACGAGGTGGATCCACTCGGCGCCGTCGCGCTGCCAGGCGAGCGCGGCGTCGAGGGGGCTGCCGTAGGAGGTCTCGGTGCCGGCCTCGCCCTGGACGAGTCGGACGGCCTGGCCATCGGCCACATCAACTGCGGGAAAGAGCGTGAAAGTCACCGCGACAGCGTAAAGGCGCCGGTCACGGTGCCGAACCACCGGGCCGACCTACCGCACCGAACCAGGTCGGACTAGAGAGTGGCCAGCCAGTTGCGCAGCAGCTTCGCGCCCGCGTCGCCCGACTTCTCGGGGTGGAACTGCGTGGCCCACAGCGGGCCGTTCTCCACCGCCGCCACGAAGTCCTCGCCGTGGTTGGCCCAGGTCACCTTCGGCTGCCGCCCGGCCAGGCCGGACTCCAGCTCCCACTCGCGCGCCGCGTAGGAGTGCACGAAGTAGAAGCGCTCCTCCGGGTCGAGGCCGGCGAACAGCTGCGAGTCCTCGGGCGAGCGCACGGTGTTCCAGCCCATGTGCGGCAGCACGTCGGCGTGCAGGCGCTCGACGGTGCCGGGCCACTCCCCCGTGCCCTCGGTCTCCTCGCCGTGCTCGACGCCGCGGCCGAAGAGGATCTGCATGCCCACGCAGATGCCGAGGACGGGACGGCCGCCGGCCAGGCGCTTGCCGATGATGCGGTGCCCGCGCACGTCGAGCAGCCCCGCCATGCAGGCGGAGAAGGCTCCCACCCCGGGCACGACCAGCCCGTCGGCCTCGAGCGCGGCATGCGGGTCGGCGGTGACCTCCACCTCGGCGCCGGCGCGCGCGACGGCGCGTTCGGCCGAGCGGAGGTTGCCGGAACCGTAGTCGAGGATCACCACACGAGACACACGTCAAGCCTAGTCCCGGGGCGGGAGCGCACGTCAGCCGCGGCGGAAGGAGTAGACGTCCGTCACGGTGTTGCAGGGCGCGGGCGGCACAACCTCCACGCGCAGGGTGCCCCTCGGCGCGTCGTAGTCCACGCCTTCCGGGGTGAACGCGCCGGCGCAGGTGCTCGACAGCGGCAGCTGGCCGAGCTCCTTCACGTGCGCCCGGACGTCGTGGCCGGTGAGCGCGTGGGGCAGGTCGACCTGCAGGAGCTGGTAGCTCGTCGGGTACAGGTCGTTGTTGGAGTCCGAAGTCGCGCACAGCAGGCGTGTCGCCGAGACGAAGTCGCAGCCCTGGGCCGCCCGGATCGTGTGGTCGAGGCGGATCCGCGCCGCGAGCGGCAGGTCGCCGGCCACGCGCGGGGCGCGGTGGTTGAGGAACGGCGTGGGCGAGACGAACAGCTCCGTCGCGTCGCCGAGCGCGCCCGAGACGAGCCACTGGCCGTCGGGGCTCACCGCGACCTGGGCGTTGGCGTTGGGCGCGGGTTCGTCGGCCGCGAGTGGGTGCACGAACTCCGTGGTCAGCCCGGACGGCGAGGTGACCAGGTACATCTTCGACGTCGGCGTGGGCGTCGCCGTGTCCTGGTAGACGTCGAAGGTGTAGCCGCGCAGGGAGTCGGGGTCGCCGACGTGGCCCCAGCCCTCGTCCTTCAGCGGCTGCGGGATGGTGGTGCCGTTGCGGTAGACCGTCTGCGGCGCCTGGCCCGGCAGCCGCAGCGTGGTGATCCCTTCGCCGCTGACGGAGTTGGCGACCGAGACCTTTCCGGTCTGGCGCCAGCCGCCGAGCGAAGCGGCAGGGCTCGCCGTGGCAAGGGGAGCGCAGCTCAGAACAGCCGCGGTGGACAATGCGAGGGCTTTCGCCGCCAACGTCGACAGACGCATGGTTCGCTCCTTCGCGAACGTGACCTTGGCGGCGGCCCGCGAATTTTTGCACGCGACCCCGTTTCGCCGGAGGCCCCGCTGGGTATTCACCCGTTCGGCTGAGGCGCCGCCGGCGCCCCCGGACGAGGGAAGAGGCAGACATGTCCGAGTCGGACCTCCTCTGCCAGATGTTCGAAGCGTGGCGGGACGACATCAACAGCGTGCCGTTTCCGCAGTTCACGACGCTGGTGATCCCTCCGCAGCCCTCTCGCGCTCAGGTCGACGCATGTCGTTCTCGTGACGCTCGCAAAGAGAACGTGATGAATCCCACGCACTGGAACCGGGGTCATCTGTGATTTCCTGCTGGCAACGCGTCGACGCGAGCCAGTAGGAGCAGCCGATGAGCAAGAACCCGGATCCACACGACTTCCTCGATCTCGACGCAGGGCTGGCCGAGGAGGATCGGGCCATCCGGGACGCGGTCCGCGACTACGCCCGCGACCAGCTCCTCGACCACGTGGCCGAGTGGTACGAGTCGGGCTCGCTGCCCGCGCGTGACCTGGCCAAGGGCTTCGGGCAGCTCGGCCTGCTGGGCATGCACCTGGAGGGCTACGGCTGCGCCGGTACGAGCGCGGTGGCCTACGGCGTCGCGTGCCGCGAGCTGGAGGCCGTCGACTCCGGCCTGCGCAGCTTCGTCTCCGTGCAGGGCTCGCTCGCGATGTTCGCGATCCACCGCTGGGGCAGCGAGGAACACCGGCAGGAGTGGCTGCCGAAGATGGCCGCCGGCGAGGCGCTGGGCTGCTTCGGCCTCACCGAACCCGACGCCGGCAGCGACCCGGGCAGCATGCGCACCCGCGCGGTGCGCGACGGCTCCGACTGGGTGCTCAACGGCACGAAGATGTGGATCACCAACGGTACCGTCGCCGACGTGGCCGTGGTCTGGGCGCAGACCGACGAGGGCATCCGCGGCTTCGTGGTCCCGACGTCGACCCCGGGCTTCACCGCCAACGAGGTGAAGCACAAGCTTTCGCTGCGCGCGTCGCTCACGGCCGAGCTCGTGCTCGACGGCGTACGGCTGCCGGAATCCGCGGCGTTCCCGCAGGTGCGTGGCCTGCGCGGCCCGCTGTCCTGCCTCAACGAAGCGCGCTACGGCATCCTGTTCGGCGTCGTCGGCGCCGCCCGCGCGTGCTACGAATCGGCGCTGGAGTACACGCTCTCGCGCGAGCAGTTCGGCAAGCCATTGGCGAGCTTCCAGCTCACGCAGCGCAAGCTGGCCGACCTGCTGGTCGAGGTCAACCGCTCGGGGCTCGTCGCGCTGCACATCGGCCGGCTCAAGGACGCCGGCGAGCTGCACCACAACCACGTGAGCTTCGGCAAGCTGGCCAACGTCCGCTCGGCGCTCGACGTCGCCCGCACCGCCCGCTCGATGCTGGGCGCCAACGGGATTTCGCTGGAGTACCCGGTGATGCGGCACATGGCGAACCTCGAGACGGTGCTGACGTACGAGGGCACCGAGGAGATGCACGCACTGTCGCTGGGCCAGTCGGTGACAGGGATCGCCGCATTCCGCTGACCGTCCGGAGTGGACGGGTCGCCGGGACCCCCAGCCCCGGCGACCCGAGACTCACGGCCGCAGGAAGTCCTTGAGGGACAACGCGATCGAGCCCGCGTCGAGGCTGTGCGCGAGGTCGTGGTCGGCCCGCTTGCCGTAGGTGCGCACCTCCGTGTCGCGCAGCGTGCCGAGCGACAGCAGACGGTGCGGAACGTCTCGCAGCGCTTCGCTCACGTGGTAGGCCGAAGTGCCCTTGAGATACGGCTCCACGAGCACGATGTCGGCGACGTCCCCGACCGCGGCGCGCAGGCCCGCGGCGTCGAAGGGGCGGATCGTCGACGCGTACAGCACCGTCACGTCGAGGCCTTCGCTCGCGGCGAGCACCCGGTCGAGCATCGGGCCCACGGCGAGCACGACGCCGTTGCTGCCACTGCGCACCCGCTGGAACCCGACGCCGAGGTGCGGTTCGGCGTTCTGGTCGGCCGAGAGCCGCACGTACACGCGACTGTCGCCGGGCACGGAGTCGAGCAGCAGGCGGCGGGCCTCTTCGGGGTGGCCGGGGACGTGGACGTACCAGCACGGCAGGGAGTCGATCAGCGCGACGTCGCCCGGCGACTGGTGCGTGCGTCCTTCGGCGGGCATGTCGTAGGACGAGCCGTAGGACACGAGCACGGCGCCGGCATCCTGGTGGACCAGGTCGAGTTTGATCTGCTCGAACGCGCGCTCGACGAGGAACGACGAGAACGTGTGGATGATCGGGCGCAGACCGGCCAGCGCGAACCCGGCGCCCGTGCTCACGAGCAGTTGCTCGCGGATGCCGACGTTCACCACCCGGTCCGGGTGCCGCCGCGCCACGCCGGCGAGCTGGGCGGCGGAGATGTCGGCGAGGACGACGGCGACATCCGGGTCGGCGTCGACGATCTCCTCGGCGGTGGCGAGGAAGGTTTCGCGCATGTTCAGCGTGGTCGGCATGTTCGTCAGCCCTTCGGTTCGACGACGGCGACCACGGCGAGCGGGCGCCCCGGGTGTTCGGTGGTGAACGCGTCGTAGAGCGCTTCGTGGTCGCGGCCGGAGACGGTGCGCGTGGCCCAGCCCTCGACCTCGAACCGGCGCGCGATACCGCCGGGCCAGCCGTGCGTGGACGACTGGTTGTCCACGACCACCGTGGTCAGGTTTTCCAGGCCCAGGCGGGCGGCGACGACGATCGGCTCGGAGTTGGAGCCCTCGTCGAGCTCGGCGTCGCCGACGAGCGTCACCACGCGGCTGGAGTAGCCACGCGCCCGCAGGCCCAGCGCGGTGCCGAGGGCGATCGGCAGGCCGTGGCCCAGCGAACCGCTGGAGATCTCGACGCCGGGCGCGCGTTTGCGGTCCGGGTGGTGGCCGAGCCGTGAGCGGGCCGAGGACCAGTCGGCGAGCTCGGCCTCGTCGAGGAAGCCCTTGACGGTGAGCACGGCGTAGTAGGCCATCGGTCCGTGCCCCTTGGAGAGCAGGAACCGGTCACGGCCGGGGTAGTGGAAGTTCTCGGGCGAGATGTCGAGCACGCGGTCGTAGAGCACCCAGAGAACGTCCACTGTGGATTCCGCCGCGGCCTGGTGCTTGTCGTCGCCGGTCATCAGCGAGATCAGCCTGGGCAGATCCGCGTATGCCGTCGCTGTGGTGGTCATGTTCCCACCGTGCAACCTCGACCAATGTCTAGGTCAAGCGCTAACCTGGACCAATGACGAGGTTGGCGGAGCACTTGAGCATCGGGCAGGTCGCCGAACGCAGCGGCGTCCCGCACACGGCCCTGCGGTTCTACGAGGACAAGGGGCTCATCACGTCCGAGCGCTCGGCAGGCAACCAGCGCCGCTACCCGCGTTCGGTGCTGCGGCGCATCGCCTTCATCCGGGCCGCGCAGCGCGTGGGCCTTTCACTGGAGGACATCAGCGGCGCCCTCGCCACGCTGCCCGCCGACCACGCGCCCACGAAAGCCGACTGGGCACGGCTCTCGCGCGAGTGGCAGCACGAGCTCGACGCGCGCATCGACGCCCTGCAGCGCCTGCGCGACCGCCTCACCGGCTGCGTCGGCTGCGGTTGCCTCTCGCTGCGCAGTTGCAGCCTGTACAACGCCGACGACGAGCTGGCCCGCTTCGGCCCCGGCGCGAGCAAGCTGCGCCCGGTCTCCGAGGGCGGCATCTGAATTTCCGTTGTGGCGGCAGCTCGGATGTGGGTCACTTAAGGCGTTATGGACGAGAAACACATGATCCGCGTCTCGAAGCGGCTCTCCCGCCACCTGCGCCACGAACCCGAATCGATCGGCCTCACGCTCGACGCCGCCGGCTGGGTCGGAGTCGACGAGCTGCTGGCGGCGTTGCGCGCCCACGGCGTGCGGGTGAGCCGCGCCGAGCTCGCGGAAGTGGTGGAGCGTAACAACAAACAGCGCTTCGCCTTTGATGACAGCGGGCGACGAATCCGCGCGAACCAGGGCCACAGCGTCAGCGTCGAGCTGGGCCTGGAGCGCCGCACTCCGCCCGAGGTGCTCTACCACGGCACCGCGACGCGCTTCCTGCCCGCGATTTACCGGGAAGGCCTGCGGCCGATGCGCCGCCACGCCGTGCACCTGTCGGCTGCCATGGAGACCGCGCTCGCGGTCGGGGCCCGGCACGGTCGTCCGGTGGTGCTCCGCGTGGCCGCCGGCGCGATGGCCGCTGCGGGGCACGAGTTCGAGCGTAGCGAGAATGGCGTGTGGCTGACCGCCGCTGTCGCACCGGAGTACCTGACGGAGAACTGACCCGGCGGTGAAGGCGGGCTCGTACCCGGTGATCCTGCGGGCTCTACGCCAGGCGCGGCGCAGCACGCACTCTCACTCGCGGCCACGCCACCGCGGGCGGCCACGACGAACGCGGCGCTGCGGCCGGCCAACTCGACTTCACGCCGGTGGCGCGCTGGAGATCACGAAGTCCAGCACAGCCGGAAGCCCGCCCGCAGTGCCGCTGAGACGGCCGGTCCCAACCTGCTCAGTCGTGGTGACGCCTCGGCCCGCCCAACAACCGGCGGCCAACCTCACCACCCGCCGCAGTGCCGCTCAAGCATCCGACTCGAGCCTGCTCAGTCGTAATGGCGCCGCGGCCGCCGCGCAGCCGGCACCACCTGACCGGACCGCAGTGGCTGAGACGTCCGGCTCAAGCCCACTCAGTCATGGTGGCGCCACCGCCTGAAGAACAGCCCGCAGCCCACCTCACCGCCCCCGCGACGCCGCCGGCGCATCCGCACCAAACCAACCCAGTCACAGCGCCGCCGCGGCCCGCCGAACAGACGGCAGCCGCCCACCGCGCCCGCGGGACCGCTGGAGCATCCGACTCAAGCCAGCTCAGCTGTGATTGGGACCTCGGCCGGCCCAGCAGGCCGCGGCCAACCTCACCGCCCGCCGCAGTGCCACTGGAGCATCCGACTCGAGCCTGCTCAATCGCAATGGCGCCGCGGCCGCCGCGCAGCCCGCACCCACCTCACCGGACCGCAGTGCCGTGATACGTCCGGCTCAAGCCCACTCAGTCACAGCGGCGCCTCGGCCCGCCGAACAGATGGCGGCCGCCCACCGCGCCCGCGGGACCGCTGGAGCATCCGACTCAAGCCAGCTCAGCCGTGGTTGGGACCTCGGCCGGCCGGGCGGGCCGCGACCGATCTCACCGGGCCCCCACTGAAGCGTCCGGACCAAGCCGACTCCGCCGAGAGCCCGCCGACAAGGCGGCGGCCAACCTCACAGCGCCCGCAGTGCCGCGGAAGCGTCCGGGCCAAACCGACTCAGTCGTGGTGCCGGCGGGGCCGGCCGAGCAGCCGGCGGCCGGCGTCGACGAGCTCGCGGCGCAGGCTTTCGTCGTCGAGCTGTGCGATGTCCGGCGAGCCGCCCGTCATGGCGAGGCCGGTGAGCGTGACCAGCGCCGCCACGCGGGAGGAGATGTCGGGCTCGGGCCCGGCCAGGATGTCGATGAGGGCGTTCTTGAAGCCCTCCATCCCGCGCGTCGAGTTCTCGATCGCGCGGTTGATGCCCGGGTCGCTGGAGAACAGCGCGACGAGCACGCGGTGGCGCACCACCAGATCCACGAAACCCTCGAGCAGGTAGTCGACCTGAGTGCCGCGGCGGCGCTGCTTCGCGGCCTCCGACACGATGTGGTCGAGCTCGCGGATGGCGGGCGCCGCGACGGCTTCGGTGATCTCCGCCTTGGTCTTGAAGTGGTAGTACACGGCCGCCTTGGTCACCCCGAGCGCGTCGGCGATCATCTGCAGCGACGTGCCTTCCACGCCGTGTTCGGCGAACAGCCGCAGCGCGGTGCCGAGCAGCCGCGTCCGAGTGTCCTCTGCCGGGGCGGCGGTAGTCATCGTTCCTCCTCGTCAAGCCCAGGAAGCGTACGTGACAGCTAGTCGATCGGCAAACCGAGATACTTGCCGATCGACAAGCAAACTCCTAGCCGTGCGGCTAGTCACATACTTGCCGATCGGCTTGGCAGCCTCCTTGCCGATCGGCTAGCTTCGGAATCACTGGTTAGTGTGACGAAGGCCCTATCCGGGCGAAACGGAGAAACACTCGTGGCGACATTTCTGTACCGGCTCGGCCGGTTGTCGTTCCGGCGCCGCGCTCTGGTCTCGGCCGTGTGGGCGGCCGTGCTCGTGGCGCTCGGCATCGGCGCGCTCACGCTGTCCGGCCAGCTCTCGGACTCGGTGACGATCCCCGGGACCGAGTCCCAGCAGGCGATCGACCAGCTCCAGGCGAAGTTCCCGCAGGCCGCGGCCGGTGGCGCGACCGCGCGGGTCGTGATCGCGGCCCCGCAGGGCCACACCGTGACCGACGCCGCCGGCAAGGCCGCGGTCGAGTCGACGGTGGCGAGCCTCAAGACGGCGCCGAAAGTTTCGAGCGTGGCCGACCCGTTCCAGGCGAAGTCGATCTCACCGGACGGGCGCGTCGCGCCCGCCCAGGTGAGTTACCAGGTCAAGGGCTTCGAGCTCACGGACAGCGACCGTCAGGCGCTGCTCGACAGTGCGAACGGCGCCAAGCAACGCGGTTTCGAGGTCGAGTTCGGCGGCGACGCGGTGCAGGCGATGCCCGCGACCGGCGCCACCGAGGGCCTCGGTGTGGCCGTGGCGGCCGTCGTGCTGATCATCACGTTCGGCTCGCTGCTGGCCGCCGGCATCCCGTTGCTCACCGCGCTGATCGGCGTCGGCATCGGCATGGCGGGCATCATGCTGGCCTCGGGTTCGCTCGAGCTGAACTCCAACACCCCGGTACTGGCCCTGATGATCGGCCTCGCCGTGGGCATCGACTACGCGTTGTTCATCGTCTCCCGCTACCGGCACGAGCTCAGCATCGGGCGAGAGCCCGAGGAGGCCGCGGGCCGGGCCGCGGGCACAGCCGGGTCCGCCGTGGTGTTCGCCGGGCTCACCGTGATCATCGCCCTGGCCGGACTGACCGTGGTCGGCATCCCGTTCCTCGGCCAGATGGGCGTCGCCGCGGCCGCGACCGTCGCGATCGCCGTGCTCATCGCGCTCACGCTGCTGCCGGCCATCCTCGGTTTCGCCGGTACCCGGGTCATGGGCGGCCGGATCCGCTTGCGCCGCAAGACGGACAAGGCTTCGCACGGCGAGCGCTGGGCCCGGTTCGTCGCCCGGCACCGCTGGCCCGTGCTGCTCACGGCGCTCGCCGGCCTCGTCGTGGTCGCCATCCCGGCGCTGAGCATGCAGCTCGGCCTGCCCAACGACAGCACCGCGGCGCCCGATTCCACGCAACGCAAGGCCTACGACCTCGTGAGCGAGACCTTCGGTGCCGGTGCCAACGGCCCGCTGCTCGTCGTCGCCGACACCGGCGTGAACCACGACCCCGAGTCGCTGAAGCAGGCCGTCGCGGGCATCAGCACGCTGCCCGACGTGGCCGGGGTGACGCCGCCGCGTGTGAACGCCGACGGGGACACGGCGCTGCTGACCGTGATCCCGAAGAGCGGGCCGAGCAGCAAACAGACCGAGGACCTGGTGGCGGCGATCCGCGCGCAGTCCGAGGCGCTGCACGAGACCACGGGCGCGAGCCTCGCCGTGACCGGCCAGACGGCCGCGAACATCGACGTGTCCGAGAAGCTGTCCGACGCGATGATCCCCTACCTGGCGCTGATCGTCGGGCTCGCGTTCATCCTGCTGATGCTGGTGTTCCGCTCGATCGTCGTGCCGCTGAAGGCAACGCTCGGCTTCCTCGGCTCGGTGGTCGCGACATTCGGCGCCGTGGTCGCGGTGTTCCAGTGGGGCTGGCTGACCGACCTGCTCGGCGTCGCGTCGACCGGGCCGGTCATGAGCATGCTGCCGATCCTGCTCATCGGCGTCCTCTTCGGACTCGCGATGGACTACCAGGTGTTCCTGGTGACGCGGATGCGCGAGGAGCACGTGCACGGCGCCGACCCGCAGGAGGCCATGGTCGCCGGCTTCCGCCACGGATCGCGCGTGGTCACGGCCGCGGCCCTGATCATGATCAGCGTGTTCGCGGGCTTCGTGCTGGCGGAGTCGACGCTGATCCAGTCGATCGGCTTCGCGCTCGCGTTCGGCGTGCTGGTGGACGCGTTCGTGATCCGGATGACGATCGTGCCGGCCGTGATGTCGCTGCTCGGGCGCCACGCCTGGTGGCTGCCGCGCGGTCTGCACAAGGTGCTGCCGAACGTCGACGTGGAGGGTGAGGGCCTGACCGAGGCTCTCGAAACGTCCGACTCCCGCGGCAGCCGCGGTGACGAGCGCGAGCCCGCTCGCGTGTGAAGCCGCGCCGTCCGCCTGGCGGGTCGCTCAGCCGACCAGCCAGGCGACGGCGCCGCCGATCGCCAGCAGGGCCGCGACACCCAGGGCCACGGCGATGAACTTCGCCGTTTTCCACGTGGAGTAGACGCCACCGGCCAGGAAGCCGGCCAGCGCCAGCAGCAGGATGGCGACAATCTCTTTGCTCACGAAGCTCAGCGTGCCACACGACCTCCACCCGGCCAGGACTGGGCAGCGAGGCCGCGGCGCCTTCCGGTGCGGGGTCGGCGTCGAGCACGTGACCCACGTCTCCCTCGTTACGCGGCCCCCCGGGCATCGCGTTCGGCGGCTCGACGTGGCAAGCTCTCCGGGTGAGCGGAGCCGCCGATGCCGAGATCGTCCTGACACCGCTTGACGAGCAGGCCCTGGTCCGGCTGCTCGACGTCGCGGTCGAGGGCGCCGACCCGCTCGAGGTGTTGCCGCCGATGGACGGCCCACCGGGCTGGACACCCGAGCGGCGTGAGGCGTTCCTGGTGTTCCACCGCCGGAATTCGCTCGACCCGGAGACGGCGACCACCTCCGCCTGGACCATCCAGGTCGGCGGCACCATCGTCGGCGGCGCGCGGCTGCACCCCGTCCACCGTGGCAAGTCGGTCGAGATCGAGGCCCAGGTCTGGGTCGCCCGCTGGGCCCGGGGCCGCGGGATCGGCAAGTGGGTCACCGAGACCCTGATCGACGCGGCCCGCGAAGGCGGCGGGGGCCGGTATGTCGCTTCGACCACCACGGACAACAAGGCGGCACAACGCCTGATGAAATCCGTCGGTGCGAACGTCGACCTGCACGACGGCGGCGTCGACTCGCACCTCGAGATCTAGTCAGGCGTTGTACCGGCCCCGGGGGAGCTTTTCCTAGAGCACGCCCTTCGTGGACGGGATCCCGCCCGCGCGCGGGTCGGGTTCCGTGGCAGCGCGCAGAGCCCGCGCGACGGCCTTGTACTCCGCCTCCGCGATGTGGTGCGGGTCGCGGCCGTGGATCACGCGCACGTGCAGCGCGATCTGCGCGTGGAACGACAGCGAATCGAACACGTGGCGCGTGAGCACGAACGGGTAGTTGTTGCCGATCGTGAACGTGTTGAACTGCTCCGGCTCGCCCACGTGCACGCAGTACGGCCGACCCGAGACGTCGATCGCCGCGTGGGCCAGGGTTTCGTCCATGGGGATCCACGCGTCGCCGAAGCGGCGGATGCCGCTCTTGTCGCCCAGGGCCTGGCGCAGGGCCTGGCCCAGGACGATGGCGGTGTCTTCGACGGTGTGGTGCGCGTCGATGTGGATGTCGCCGGTGGCCTCGACCTTGAGGTCCAGCGAGCCGTGCACGCCGAACGCCGTGAGCATGTGGTCGTAGAACGGCACGCCGGTGGAGATCTCGACCTGGCCGGAGCCGTCGAGGTCGAGCTGGACCAGGATCGACGACTCCTTGGTCGTGCGTTCCACCTTGCCGATGCGGGTCATCGCGGTACTTCCTTACTCGCCTCGAGGAACGCGTCGTTCTCTTCCGGAGTGCCGATGGTCACGCGCAGGTGGCCTTCGATACCGACGTCGCGGATCAGCACGCCGTGGTCCAGATAGGACTGCCAGCTCGCCTTCGCGTCGGCGAACTGTCCGAAGAGGACGAAGTTCGCGTCGCTCGGCACCGGGGTGAACCCGAGACCCAGCAAGGCTTCCACCACGCGGTCGCGTTCGGCGGAGAGCTTGTGGACGGTGGCGAGCGTGGCGTCGGCGTGGCGCAGTGCGGCGCGAGCGGCGGCCTGCGTGAGCCGGGACAGGTGGTACGGCAGGCGCACGAGCTGAAGCGCGTCCACGATGGCCGGCGCGGCCGCGAGGTACCCCAGCCGTCCGCCGGCGAAGGCGAATGCCTTGCTCATGGTGCGCGAGACGATCAGCTTCGCCGGGTACTCGGCGATCAGCTCGACCGCGCTGGGCTGCGAGGAGAACTCGGCGTACGCCTCGTCCACCACGACGATGCCCGGCGCGGCTTCGAGGACACCGCGCAGTTGCTCCAGCGGGATCGACCCGCCGGTGGGGTTGTTCGGGCTCGTCACGAACACGATGTCCGGCCGCCGCTCGGCCACCAGTTCGGCGGCGCGCGCGGTGTCGAGCGTGAAGTCGGGCCGCCGCGGCACCGGCACCCACTCCGTGCGTGTGCCGGAGGAGATGATCGGGTGCATCGAGTACGACGGCTCGAAGCCGAGCGCGCTGCGGCCCGGCCCGCCGAAGGCCTGCAGGATCTGCTGCAGGATCTCGTTGGACCCGTTGGCGGCCCACACGTTCGCCTCCGACAGCACCACGCGCGTCGACACCGTGAGGTAGTCGGCGAGCTCGGTGCGCAGCGCGACGGCGTCGCGGTCCGGGTAGCGGTGCAGCGAAGCGGCTTCGGCGCGCACGGCCTCGGCCACGTCGGCCACCAGCTCGGGCGGCGGCGGGTACGGGTTCTCGTTGGTGTTGAGCCGCACGGGCACGTCGAGCTGCGGTGCGCCGTAGGGGCTCTTGCCGCGCAGGTCCTCGCGCAACGGCAGGGCGTCGAGGGTCACCTCGGCGCCGGGCACGGCCGGGGTCGCCTCGGTCATCGGCCCTCCCCCGCGAACCGCGCGGTCACGGCCTCACCGTGGGCGGGCAGGTCCTCGGCGTCGGCCAGCGCGACGACGCGGCCGGCGACCTCGCGCAGCGCGTCCTCGCTGTAGTCGACCACGTGGATGCCCTTGAGGAAGCTCTGCACCGACAGGCCGGAGGAGTGCCGTGCGAAGCCGCCGGTGGGCAGCACGTGGTTGGAGCCGGCGCAGTAGTCGCCGAGCGACACCGGTGCGTAGGCCCCGACGAACACCGCGCCCGCGTTGCGCACGCGGCCGGCGACCTCCCGGGCGTGGGCGGTCTGGACCTCGAGGTGCTCGGCGGCGTAGGCGTCGACCACGCGCAGGCCGTCGTCCACAGTGGACACCAAGATGATGCCGGACTGCTTGCCGCCCAGCGCCTGCCCGACGCGTTCGCTGTGCTTGGTGGCCGCGACGCGCTCGGCGAGCTGCTTGTCCACGGCGTCGGCGAGCTCCTCCGACGTGGTGACCAGGACGCTCGCGGCGAGCGGGTCGTGTTCGGCCTGGCTGATCAGGTCGGCCGCCACGTGTACCGGGTCGGCCGTCTCGTCGGCGAGGATCGCGATCTCGGTGGGCCCGGCCTCGGAGTCGATGCCGATCACGCCGCGCACGAGGCGCTTGGCGGCGGTGAGGTAGATGTTGCCCGGCCCGGTGACGATGTCCACCGGGGCGAGCTCGGCGCCGTCGGTGTCCGTGCCGCCGTACGCGAGCAGCGCCACGGCCTGCGCGCCGCCGACGGCCCACACCTCGTCGACGCCCAGCAGCGCGGCGGCCGCCAGGATCGTCGGGTGCGGCAGGCCGCCGAAGGCCGCCTGCGGGGGCGAGCAGACCACCAGCGAGCGCACGCCCGCGAGCTGCGCCGGGACGACGTTCATGACCACGGTGGACGGGTACACGGCCAGCCCGCCCGGCGCGTACAGCCCGACGCGCTCCACCGGCACCCAGCGCTCGGTGACCGTGCCACCGGGGACCACCTGCGTGGTCACATCCTGGCGGCGCTGGTCGGCGTGCACCTTGCGGGCGCGGCTGATCGATTCCTCGAGCGCGGCGCGGACCTGCGGGTCCAGCGCTTCGAGGGCCTGGGTGAGCTCGCCCACGGGCACGCGCACAGTCGCCGGGCGGACCTTGTCGAACTGCTCGGTGTACTCGAGGACGGCCTCCACACCGCGGTCGCGGACCGCCTCCACCACCGGCCGAACGTGATGCAGCGCCGCGTCCACGTCGTATTCGGCGCGCGGCAGAGCGGCGCGCAGTTCGGCGGCGGTCGGGACCTGCCCGCGCAGGTCGGTGCGGTTCAGCATGGTGACCAGGGTACGAGGTGGCTCTCGGCGTCCGGGCAGGGATACTCGGTGGTGACTTGCCGTCCCACGATGAGGGAGAACGCCGTGCCGCGGATCGCGTTGTGCCAGCTGAACTCGGGCGACGATCCGGAGGACAACCTGAAACTGGTTCGCTCCGGCGTCGAGGCCGCGGTGGCGGACGGTGCCCGGATCGTGGTGTTCCCGGAAGCCACGATGGCGCGCTTCGGGCGGCCGCTGGCGCCGGTCGCGCAGCCGTTGGACGGGCCGTGGGCGACGGCGGTGTCGGCGATCGCCGAGGAGCACGGGGTGCTGGTGGTGGTGGGGATGTTCACGCCGGCCGAGGACGGACGGGTGCGGAACACGCTGCTGATCACGGGGCTGGGGGTGCGGTCGTCGTACGACAAGATCCACCTGTACGACGCGTTCGGGTTCGCGGAGTCGGACACTGTGGCGCCCGGTGACACCCCGGTGACGTTCGAGGTCGAGGGCACAGTGTTCGGGGTGGCCACCTGTTACGACATGCGGTTCCCGGAGCTCTTCCGGCGGCTGGCGGATGACGGGGCGGACATCGTGCTGGTCCCGACGTCCTGGGGTGCCGGTGACGGGAAGTTGGACCAGTGGCGGGTGCTGGTGCGGGCGCGGGCGTTGGATTCCGGGTGCTGGGTCGTGGGGTGTGGGCAGGCGGATCCTGCTGCTTCCGGGATCGAGGTGAATCCGAAGGCGCCGACGGGGATCGGGCATTCGGTGGTGGCGGATGGGTTCGGGCGGGTGCTGGCGGAGCTGGGGGACGCGCCGGAGGTGGTTGTGGTGGAGTTGGATCCGGCGGTGGCGGGGAAGGCTCGAGGGGCTACTGGGGCGTTGGCTAATCGGAGGCTTTAGAGGTCCTTCGCAGGGCGTGTTGCGGTGAGGATGGTCAAGGGAGCTGTTGTGAGGATCGGGTCTCGGTCCTCGCAGGGCGTGTTGCGTCAGGCGTGCTCTTGTACGCGCAGCGTGCACCCCGAAGCTGGATTGTGTTGACGGCCGGTGAGCCGGGAGGGGCTGGGTGCAGGTTCGGTCGCGTGGGTGGGCGGCGGTGGGGAGGGTCGCGCGTGGCCTGGGTGCGTGATGAGTCTGGCAGGCGGGTGGCGGTGGGTGGGGTGGTCAAGGCGCCCCAATGTGGCGTTCGGTGCGTTGAGCGCAACCAATGCCGCAGCCGGGAGGGTTAGCGGAGCAGGCCTTCGCGGATGGCGACTCTCACGAAGCCCGCGCGGCGGCGTTCGCCCGTTTTGTCGCGGATGCGGTCCAGGTAGGAGCGCACGGTGCGGACGCTGATGTTCAGGATCTCGGCCACGTCGACGTCGCGTTCGCCGGCGGCGACGAGGCGCAGGACTTGCCTTTCGCGTTCCGACAGGACGATCTTGGGGCCCGCGTGGCGGTCTTCGCTGTCCTGGATGATCATGCCGGCCAGGGTGGGCGAGACGTAGGCGTTGTCCTGGGCGATGGTGCGGATGGCGCGCAGGAGCTCGTCGCCGTCGACGTCCTTGGACAGGAAGCCCTTGGCGCCCGCCTGCATGGCGCCGAGGACCTCGGGCTGTTCGGCGTGGGCGGAGACGACGAGGACCTTGTGGCCCATGTGGCCGACCTCGAGCACGGCGGCCGCGTCCTGGACGCCGCGCAGTTTCAGATCCAGGACGACGACGCTGCCCGGCGGTTGCTCCTGCACGGCGAAGCGGGCGACCGAGTCGGCGACGGCGCCGAGCTCGATGTCCGGGGCTTCGTTCAAGACCCGGGCGACGGCGTCGCGGTAGAGCGGGTGGTCTTCGATCACGCCGACGCGGATCCGGTCTGCCCCGGCCTCGGCGCCTCCCCCAGCGTCCGTCATCTCACGATGTCCTTCCCGCGCCGCCCACCAGGCCCCGCCGGATGGCTTCCTTCACCAGGCCCGGCCGGCGGCGTTCGCCCGTCTTGTCGCGGATACGGTCGAGGTAGCCGCGCACGGTGCGGACACCGATGTCGAGAATGGCGGCGATGTCGATGTCCCGCTCGCCCGCCGCGACCAAGCGCAGCACCTGCTCCTCGCGGGGCGAGAGCTCCATTTCCGGCCGCGTCACCGGGCGCTCGGTGTTGTCCTTGATGATCATCCCGGCGACCACAGCCGACACGTACGAGCCGCCCTCGGCCACCGCGCGGATGGCGGTCAGCAGCTCGTCGACGTCCACGTCCTTGGACAGAAACCCCTTGGCCCCGGCGGAGATCGCGGCGAGCACCTGCTCCGACTCGGCCTGCGCCGAGACCACGAGCACGTGGTGCCCGAGCTCGCACACCTCCAGCACGGCGGCCGCGCCCGCGACACCCGGCAGCCCGAGGTCGAGCAGCACGACCGAGCCCGGCGGCTGGCGTTCCACGTGGAAGCGCGCGACGGAGTCGACGACCGCCCCCAGCTCGACGTCCGGCGACTCGGCGAGCACGCGCTCCACCGACCGCCGGTACAGCGGGTGGTCTTCGATCACCGCCACCCGGATCCGGGCGGACTGCGTCTCTTCGGCGCGTGGCCGTTCTTCTGTCATGTGCACCGACTCGCTCATCCCGTTCCACCCGACGGCACCGGCTGCCCGGCCGTGGCCGGATCCAGCGCGGATCCAGCGCGGGTCCCGTCGGCACCAGTGCCAGGAGACCGCTCGCGAGCGCTTGCCTGGCCACGGAACCGTAACCGAGCGAGGCGAGCGCCGGGGCGGTCGCGACCGGATATTTTCTCCCCAGGTCCGTGACCAGGTAGGTCGTGCCGGAACCGGTGTCGGAAACGACGGCGCCACCCGAGGGCGGCACGTACACCTCGTCGGCCACGCGGGCGTCGCGCCGTGTCGTGACGGGCAGCGCGCGCCCGCCCGGCGGCACCGGCACGTCGGCGGAGACGAAGATCCGTCCGCCCTGCGCGCACAACGTCACCGACGAGCCGGTGATCGGCGCCTTGCCGGGGATCCGGTCCGGGTAGGCGGCCGGGTCCGCGCCGCCGGCGCGGGAAGCCGCGGCCTTCGGCACCGCGGCGACGTCGGCCGCGCGTACGCGCACCGGCGCCGGGTTGCCCTCGTACGCGGGCTCGTTGTCGGGCGTGGTGACGAGCAGGCTCGCCTCCGTCTGGCCGACGGGCTCGAGGCCGGCGGAGTGCACGAGGTAGTACGAGGCGGCGTCGCCGGCGCCGGCCATCGCGTCGACCACGGCGAGGACCTCGCCCACGCGGGTGTTCACGCCGCCGACGCGCGGACCGGGGCCGCCGGCGCCGGGCACGGCGATCTCGCCGAGGTCGCGTCCGGCGGGCACGGTGTCGATCCACCGCGACGACACGGCGATGGTCGGGTAGCTGTCGAACTGCAGCGCGGCCGCGGCTTCGTCGCTGAGCTGGTAGCGGCGCCCGTCGGCGACGAGGTAGCGCTGGCCCGCGGGCAGCCGGACGATCACGCCCGAGCCACGCGGCAGCTCAGTCCCCGCGGCCGGAGCGCCGAGCACCACCGCCACGAGGGGTTCGGCCGACGCGGGCGCGTCCTGCGTCGTGCGGCTGCAGCTGGTCCACGGCGCCGAGACGAGCGCGGTCGTGGCCGGCAGCGAGTCCGGGGCGCCCGAGATGCCGATCTCCGTGCCGCGCGGGGCGGCGCCGAGGTCGGTGGAGGACACGGACGCCGTCGCGTCGCCGTTGCCGCCCGCGAGGAGGCGGGCCGAGGCGTAGTTGAGCACCGGGTGCACCGCCCCGTCGGCGCCGAGCACGAACCGCGCGCCCGTACCCTCCTCGACGATCACGTGCCCGCCGGCCAGCCGGTCTTTGCCGCCCGAGGGGTTGAGCAGGCCGATCACGCCGAACACGGCCGTCACCAGCAGCGCGGCGGCCAGGCCCAGCACCGTGCCGGCCACGAGCCGGCGACTGGGCGAGACGGGGTGGTTGGCGTCGGCGGCCACGAGCGCGGAGACGAGCCTGCGCCGGAGGAACTGGTAGGCCTGGATCTGGTCCCGCTGCGTCCACACGCTGCTTCGGCCCCCTGCCCTTCGCGCCTCTTGGCGTCGCCGAGGTCGACGGCGACTGGAGCGCCATCGTCCGCCTGACGCCCGGCGCGAGCGAGCCGCCGGCCGAGGCGCTGCTCGCCATCCTGCGCAAGTCCTTCCACGGCACCGACATCCCGCTCGCCGCCGTGCAGCTGCTCACCTGGGCCGTGCCCCGCGGCGCGCAGGTCTACCGCGCGCGCTGGCTCGCCGTCCGCTACCGCCCCGAAGACGCCCCCATCGCCGCCCTCGCCCGCGGCGGCGGCGAGCTCGGCGCGCCGCGCAGCACGGCCAGCGCGGCGCTGAGCCTGATGGTCGCGCTGGCCGAGGCGGGCTATCCGTCCACTGTGCTCGAAGCCGGCGAGCTGACCGCGGAACTGCGCGTCGCCCTCGGCGTCCCCGCTTCACCGGTACCCCTGGAAACCGACGGCGACGGCTGGCGCGCCTGGTCCTGGGCCGGCGCCACCCAGTCCTGCTACCGCCCCCGCTCGACACGCGACCTGCCCCGCATCCTCGGCCTCTCCGTCCCGGAAGCCGCGTTCACCGCCACGTCCGCCACCCTGCGCCGCACCCCGGGCGGCCGCGAGCGCATCGACGTGACCCTGCGCGTGGGGGCCCGGTCGGGTGCGGAAACGCCAGCGGTGCAAGGGATTTCCCGGCGGCCGAACCCGTTTCCTCGGGCCGCACACGGAGCAGGGCCACGGTGAAGAACGGCACTGTGAACAGCCCGATCCCCAAGCCGCCGACGGCGAGGGGCACGAGCGGTGACCAACCGGCCGCGAACGCCGCCGCCAGGCCCGCCACGCCAGCCGCCAGGAGGGCGAGGCCGGCGAACAACAACCGGCCTCCGAAACGGGGCACGAGGTAGGTGCCGGCCACCCACGAGGACACCGCGAGGCCGGCCGACCAGGGCAGCAGCGTCAGACCGGCTGTGCCGGGGCCGGCGTGTTCGGCGACCTGGAGGTGGAGCACGGCGACCTGCATGAGGCCGTTCATCACCGCGAAGAACAGCACGGAAGTGAGCAGCGCGGCGGGGAAACCCGCGTCGCGGAAGAGGTCGGCTTCGATGAGGGGG
Source organism: Amycolatopsis sp. NPDC051373 (assembly GCF_040689465.1). Taxonomy (NCBI): domain Bacteria; kingdom Bacillati; phylum Actinomycetota; class Actinomycetes; order Pseudonocardiales; family Pseudonocardiaceae; genus Amycolatopsis; species Amycolatopsis sp. NPDC051373. The sequence goes on from NZ_JBFBAE010000003.1 coordinate 384,647, forward strand.
CTGCGGTCGCGGCGCCGGCGCTGGTGAAAGCCGAACACCACGAGCAGCACCAAGCCACCCGCGAAGATTCCGACGTGCCAGCCGGCCACGAGCGGGTGGACGACCAGGCCCGCACCCGCCGCGACGAGTGCGGTGCCGACGAGGTCCAGGCGCGGCCGCGCCGAAGCCCGGTCTTCGAGCAGCAGCGCCGCGGCCGCGAACACCGCGAGCCCCAGCGGCACCGTCACCAGGAACACCGCGCGCCACGACCAGACCTGCGTGAGGACGCCGCCGAGGACCGGGCCGCACACGGCGGCGAGGCCCATCACGGGACCGATCGCGCCGAGCGCCTTGGCGCGGTCCGGGCCGTCGAACATCGCGCGGATGAGGCCGATCGTCTGCGGGATCACCAGCGCGGCCGCGGCGCCCTGGATCGCACGGAACACCAGCAGCGACACCGGCGAAGGCGCGAGCGCGCACGCCGCCGACGCCAGCGTGAACACCGCCACGCCGATCCGGAACACCCGGCGCCGGCCCGCGATGTCGCCGAGGCGGCCGCCGGTGACGAGCAGCAAGGCGAACGGCAGTGTGTACGCCGCGCTGTACCAGGAGATCGTGGTCGCCGGGCCGCCCAGCTCGGCGTGGATCGCGGGTGCGGCGACCTGGACGATCGTCGCGTCGAGCAGGTTCATCGCCTCGGCGACGAGCAGGACGGTGAGCGCGGCCCAGCGGTGGTGGTTCGGCATGCCGTCGAGCTTGCGAAAGATCGGGACAACGTTCCAGCCACAAACCGATTTGTGGACAAAGATTCCACCGACACCCGATCCGGCGCAGAATAACTCCATGCTCGACGACCTCGACCGCGCTCTCGTCCACGCCCTCCAGCTCGACGGCCGCGCGCCGTTCGCCCGGATCGGCGCGGTGCTGGGTGTCTCGACGCAGACCGTCGCGCGCCGCTACCGGCGGCTGCGCGCGGAGGCGGGCCTGCGCGTGGTCGGGCTCGCCGACCCGCACCGCACCGGGCAGGCGCAGTGGCTCGTGCGGCTGACCGTCGTGCCCGGCGTGGCCCAGCGCGTCGCCACGGCTCTGGTGCGCCGCACGGACACGACGTGGGTGAAGCTCGCCGGCGGCGGCACCGAGATCTGCACGGTCGTCGTCACGCCGACCGACCGAGACCATTCCCTGCTGCTGCGCGACATCCCGCGCACGGCGGGCATCACCGGCGTCTCCGCGCACCGGATGCTGCACACCTACCTCGGCGGCCCGTCCGCGTGGCAAGGCCGAGTCGACGGACTCACCGCCGAACAGCGAGCGCGGCTGACCCAGGAAGTCAGCCCCGGACCGGTGGAGCTCACCGAAGCCGACGCGCCGCTGTTCACCGCACTCGGCCAAGACGGCCGACTCGGCCAGGCCGAGCTGTCGGCCGCCACCGGCCGCTCCCCCGCCGTCGTCGCCCGGCGGCTCGCGGACCTGCGGGCGGCCGGCGCGTTGTTCTTCGACGTCGAGATCGACGCGGGCCTCTTCGGCGCCACCACGCAGGCACTGCTGTGGATGGCCGTCGCGCCGGCGGATCTCGACGCAGTGGGCACCACGCTCGCCCGGCACCGCGAGCTCGCGGTCGTCGCCGCGACGACCGGTCCCACCAACCTGCTCGCCCACGCCCTGTGCACCGACTCGTCCGACCTGCACCGTTACCTCACGCAACGTCTCGGCGCGATCGACGGCATCCGCACCTGCGAGACGGCTCCGGTGCTTCGGACGCTCAAGTCCGCCAGCCCGATTGGCACTCCGTTCGGTGGCCGGATCGGCCCTTCTGAGAGGGCCACCGGCCGGTTAGGGTCGAGCGCATGACGCTGGACCTCGCGGTGGCGAACGCGGCCGCCTTCTGGACGATCGTCGCCGAAAGCCGCGGCCACGCCGTGACCTCGCGGCCCGGGTTCGTCTGCGTGCACGGCAGCGATCGCAGCGGCACGCGGATCGTGCTGCGGACCGCGTCCCCGAGCCCCGACGACGTCGCCGAGCTCACCGAGCTGGCCAAGAACGCGCCGACAGTCCTGGTCGAAGACGCGTACGACATTGTCGACATGTCGCCGCTGGGCCTCACCTCGCGGCAGCTGCCCGTGATGACCCGCACCGGCCCCGGCTTCGGCGAGCTCGGCGCCTTGCGGGTCGACACCCCGGACCTGCTCGCGACGGTGGAAAACGTGGTCGTCCACGGCTTCCCGCTCGAACGCCACCAGCCCTACGTCCGCGGCGAGGTCTTCCCGCCCGCCCTGCTGGCGCGCGACGGCGTCACCACCTGGCTCGTGACCCGCGATGACGAACCCGCCGGCGCCTGCCTCGTCATCGACGACGGCGCGGCCGTCGGCCTCTACCGGGTCACGACCCTGCCGGCTCATCGTTCCCGCGGCGTCGGCCGCGCCCTCATGCACACCGTACTGTCCGAAGTGGACGGACGAACCGTCACCCTCACCGCCGCCAAACCCGGCAAACCGCTCTACGACTCCCTCGGCTTCACGACGGTCGGCTCGGCCACCTGGTGGGCCTAGGTAGGTTGGCGCCATGACCGTGGGCAGTGCCTTCTGGATCGCCGCCGCCCGCGCTCGGGAGTCCGAGCGCGCGGACCGGCTCTTCGACGACCCCTTCGCCCGGGAACTGGCCGGAGAGCGCGGCTTCGCGACGATGGCCGCCTCCGAACGCGCCACCGGCGGCGAAAACCCGTACCTCCCCGTCCGCGTCCGCTGGTTCGACGACCTGGCCACAGCAGCACGGGACGTCAGGCAGGTCGTGCTGCTGGGCGCGGGCCTCGACACCCGCCCGTACCGGCTGGACCTGCCGGCCACGCTCGACTGGTACGAAGTGGACCGTGCGGAAGTCTTCGCCACCAAGGAACTCGTCCTCGCGCCGGCAACCGCGAGGTGCCGGCGCCACACCGTCGCGGCCGACCTCACCACCGACTGGGCTACACCTCTGCTCGACGCGGGCTACCAACCCGGCGCGGGAGCCCTGTGGCTCGCCGAGGGGCTGTTCTTCTACTTCGCCGAAGACCAGATCATCACGCTGCTGAAGACCGCGGCACAGTTGTGCGCGCCGGGCAGCCGCTTCGCCGCCGACGTCTCCGGCACCACCGGCCTCGACTCCCCCGCGATGCAGCCCTACCGAAAATGGTGCGCTGCCAAGGGTTTTCCACCACCGTTCGGCTCCGACGACCCTGCCGCACTGTTCCAAGCCGGCGGCTGGACCGCAGGGCAGATCACCGCGCCCGGCGCAGCGGACGCCAACCACGGACGCCTCCACCCCCAGCCCGGAGGCGTCGTTCCCGGCCGCACCCACTTCGTGACCGCGACAACCTAGCCGCGCACGGCTTCGTACACCCCCGCGATCATCCCGACGAACGGCACCAGCGCCAGCAGGACCAGGAACTCGGACACGTCCAGCAACCGCGACCAATACGGCGACCGCACACCCTTCGCCACCCGCGTCGCGTACACCAGGCAGACCACAGCGGCGATCAGCAAAGCCGCGCCAGCAGCGAGAAGCAGCATGCGGTTGTCGGTCGCGATCAGCCACGCGCCGGCCGTGAGCACTGTGACCACGCCGAACCCGGCCAGCACCAGGCGTTGCCACCGGCCCGCGTACGAACGCGAACGCTGCACCCAGGCCACGCCCACCAAAGCCGCCAGCCCCGCCTCCCACGGCCCGCCCGAAACGGCGAGCTTCACCGCCGAAGCCAGCACGACGAGACCCAGAGCCACGAGCAACGCCGTCAGCAACATCTGCGCATACGTGGTCCGGCCGATGACCTCCGCGCCGAGGGACGGCTGTTCGTTGGCCCGGAACGATTCCATGTCGTCCGGCACTCGCGGCAGCGGCAACCGGCCCAGGCGCAGCGCGAGCATCGGCGCCACGGCCGCCAGCGCCGTCGCCAAGACCGCCGCGACAGCCGCCGCGGCAACCGGCTTCACCCCGGACAGCAACACCACACCGGTCGTCAACGCACCGAGACCGGCCGAACCCGTGATGGCCACGAAAATCGGCAGCCGGTCGGCCACCGACACCGCGGCCAGCACGCCGTACACCGTCACCGCGGCCAAACCGGCGGCCAACGGACCGGCCGACAAGGAGAAAACGCCGTGCGGCGGCAGGATCGACATCCCCGCCAGCAGCGCGACGAACACCCCCGCCACCGCACCGGCCGCACCCGCGCCCGAGTCACCGTAGGCGCGATACGACAACGCGGAAATGTGTCGTGGGCCACACCTCCGCAAGGACCTCGGCCACAGTGTCCACAATGGACACTATTTCCTGGTCGCGCAACCCTACTTCCGTCGGTCCGAGACCCGACTGAAGTAGGTTATCAAGTTTCCACATGCCTCCTACGTTGGTGAAATAATTTCATCGACCCAGAGGGGCTTACATGCGTTTCGCGAAGGCAGTGGCCGTGGTGGCCGGGGCGGCCGCGGTGTTCGGCGTCGTGTCCGTGGGGGCGGCGAGCGCGGCCGGGCCACGGATCATCGGCGGGGAGACGGTGGGCTCGGCGCCGTGGGGTGCGCAGGTTTTCTGGGACGACGCCACGGACTTCGGTGGTTTCGAGTGCTCCGGCACGATCATCGCGGCGCAATGGGTGCTCACCGCGCAGCACTGCCTGAACGCCCCCGGCATGCATGTGAAGGTCGGCAACGTCGCGCTCGGCCAGGGCACCGAGGCGGCCGTGGACCAGCAGAAGGCCTCGCCCGACGGGGACATCGCGCTGCTGCACCTGTCGTCCGCGGTGGACGCGACGTTCGTGAAACTCGGCAACGCCGACCCGGAAACCGGTGCCACCAACCAGATCTACGGCTGGGGCCGCACCGAGGGCAACAACCCGCCGTCGGACACGCTGAAGACCGCGGACGTCAAGGTCACGGGCCAGGGCACCGACGCGTTCAACGGCACGGCCATCACCAGCGAGGGCGTCACGGGCGCCTCCTGGCACGGCGACTCCGGCGGCCCCCAGCTCGCCGACGGCGTGCAGGTCGGTGTGTGCTCCACCGGCGAGAACTCCGGCAGCGACAAGAACGGCACCCAGAACTACGCCAGCGTCGCCGCGAGCCGCGACTGGATCAAGCAGACCGCGGGCGTCTGACTCCGTTGCAGTAACGAGCCGCCCGCCGCGTCGGGCGGCTCGTTATTGCGATGCGCCGGCCGGGCCGGTTCGGCACACTCGATCCCGTGCTCACCGCCGAGATCGCCGTGGACGTCCTGTCCCGTCTGCAGACCGCCGGCTGTCACGTCTGGGTCGCCGGTGGCTGGGGTGTCGATGCCTTGCTGGGCCGCGAAACCCGCGTGCATTCGGATCTCGACCTGCTGCACCGGGTCGAGCAGGAGCCCACGGTTCTCGCGGTGCTGAACGACTTCATCGAGTCCGAGGACTTCCGCCCGGTGCGCTTCGTCCTCACCCGCCCCGACGGCGCTTCTCTCGACCTGCACCCGCTGCACTTCACCGACGACGGCTCGGCCACCCAAGAGGCCGACTCCACCGGCGGCCTCTTCCACTACCCGGCCGGCTGCTTCGTCACGGGGACGATCGGCAGCATCACCGTGCCGTGCCTGTCGGCAGCGCAGCAACTGAAGTTCCACGAGGGCTACGAACCGCGGCCCCACGACCTCGCCGACGTAGCGGCCCTGCAGGCGGCCTCCGGCCCCGCGAAGTAGCCGTCAGCCCAGCATTCCCAGCAGCGCCTGCTTGTCCGGCTTTCCCGAGGCCGCCACAGGGACCGCGTCGATCACGGTCACCGTCGACGGTACGGCGGCTTCGCCCAGAGAAGACGCGACCAGGCCGCGCAGAGCGGCCACGTCAGGGACACGACCCGGTGCCGGGACCACAAACGCATGCGCCGCCTCGCCGGTGGAAGGGTCGGGAGCCGCCACGACGTAGGCCTGGTCCACGTCGGCGTGCGAGGCGAGGGCGCGTTCGATCGGGCCGGTGTAGTGGATGACCGCGTTGACGATCACGACGTCGCGGGTGCGGCCCGTCAGGTGGAGGAAGCCGGCAGCGTCGACGTGGCCGATGTCCTGGGTGCGGACCCAGCCGTCGCGCAGGACGTCGGCGGTCTGGGAAGGATTGCCCCAGTAGCCCGAGAACTGGCCGGGCGACCGGACGAAGATCTCGCCCGAAGCGCCGGCCTCGACGTCAGTCCCCGAGGAGTCGCGCACGGAGATCTCGACGCCCGCGCACGGGCGGCCCGCGGAGCCCAGGGCGTCCGGGAACGCGGCGACGTCGGCCGGTGTCAGCACGGTCAGCTTGCCCACCTCGGTCTGCCCATATGCCTGCTGCATTCCGGGCCCCACGCGGGAAAAAGCCTCCGCCATCAGGCCCGGAGCGACGGGTGAGCCGGCCACCACCAGCATCCGCACGGAACTGACATCCACCGACGAAGTCCGCAGCACGTCGAGGATCTTGTACAGCCGCGGCACCGTCGTCAGAGCCGCCGTGATGTCCAGCCGGGGCAGGATCCACGGGAAGTCGGGCAGCTCGGAAGGGATCACCACCGTCCCGCCGGCCAGGAGGCACGAGCGCAGGTGCGTGATCATCACCGCGCTTGTCAAGGTGCCGAACAGCAGGAAACGCCGGTACCTCGCGGCCAGATCCGCGGGCGTCTCCTCAGGACGTTGCTCGATCCCTTGCGCCGTCAACGCTTCGAAGCTGTACGCCACGCCCTTCGGCAACCCCGTGCTGCCGCTGGTGAACACCACCCAGCCGATGTCGGACGGCCGCCCGGCCGGCACGGGCTCCTCGAACACCGACAACAACTCCGGCCCCACCCGCAGGATCTTCGCCCCCGCCGCCGTGGCGCGCAGTTCCGGCGTCTCAGAGGCCTCGTCGACGACGACCGCCGCCAGGTCGCCCACCACCGTCCGCAGGTGCGCGACCGGCAGGCCCGCCCGGATGCCGACGGTGCGGCACCCCAGCGTCTGCGCGGCGATCTGCGCGGCCCACCCCTCGGGCGTCACGGCGGTGGCGACCCCGACGCCGTCACCGCGCGAGACGCCCGCGCCCCGCAGGGCTGCGACGAAGCGGCCGATCAGGTCGCGCGCCTCACCCCGCGTGACCTTCCGCGGCCCGTGCTCGAACGCCACCGCGTCCGGCTGCGAACCGAGCGCGTCCAGCACCGCCTGCGGAAAGACCATCGCACCGTCCTTTGTCCGATCCGGAAAACGCAGGACCATCCCTACCCGAAAGATCTCAGAATTCCGTCAGAGCGTGCACTCTCGGTGATCGCAGCGAAAGCGCCACTCCCGCCGCCACCACCACGATCAGCCCCGCCGCCGCGGACAGCGTCCAGAAGTCCGGCCGGACGATCGACTGGCCGCGCAAAGCCTGCCACGTCACCAAAGCGAGCACGCCCGCGTAGCCGACGACCGCGGTCCACACCAGCCGCCGGCGCACGAGGTCGGACGACAGCACCGGATACCGCCGCGTGAGCGCCGCCAGGCCCAGCGCGATCAGCGGCAGCGCCTGGATCGCGTGGATGCCGACGAAGTGCGGGATCCGCAGGTCCCCGCCGACGGTGCTCCAGCCGAGCACGGGCAGCCCCGGCCCGCCGTCCGCCAGACCGACCGTGTGCCCGCCGATCGTCGGCGGCCGCTCCCCCGCCGCCTTCATCGCCTGCTGCGCCGGTGTCGGCGAGAACATCAGCAACGCCAAGCCCATCCCCACGACCGCCAGCGTCGTCCCCCACCGCAGCGCCGACGCCAGAGCGCGGTCCGGCAGCTTCTGGAACAGCAGCAGCACGACCACGGCGGCCGTCGCGCCCCACGCTGTGAAGGCGCCGGTCGCGACGAAGTTGTTGATCGTGACGTCGGACGGTGTCGCGTGGTTGAAGTGGAGCGTCCGGTCGCGGACCACGACCTGCCACACCAGCAAGGCCATGTCCGTGCCGATGCCGACGGCGAACACCGTGCCGATCCACCACCCGGCCCGCCGGCCGCGCCGCAGCAGCGTGAGCAGCCACGCGAGCGTCAGCGCGTACATCCCCACCGACACCGCGAACTTGAACGGTTTCGCCCACAGTGGCGCGTTGACGAGCGTGCGATCATCGAACAGCAGTCCCAGTGCCGACACCACAAACAGCAGCGCCATCGCCCCCGCGAGCACCACGAGCGGCCGGTGCGGCCGGTGCGGCCGCTCCTTGACCATTCCCCCTGAATTCATGGTCACCAGGGTTGCGCGGGCGCCGGCGGAGGGCACTGGAGACCGCCCCCGTCCCTGAGGTGGGGAGCGCCCCACCCCGTGTAGGTAATAGTGCCGTCAACGCGACCGGCAGTTGTGCCGTTTGACCGCACCTCCGGGTTTTCTAGCGTGACATTCACAACGCGCGGGCAGGGGCAAGCCTCTCGCGCACCGGGATCTTCCGCGAGAGGGAAGGAGGTGGCCCGTCATGTCCAGTCCGGGATTCCAGGCAGATTCCGCTGCGATGACGCGCGCCGTCCAGGGCTTCGAGGAAACCGCGTCGAACGCGAAGACGACCATGGCCAGCTTGGAGTCGGAGCTCACCGAGACTCTGCGCAACTACAAGGGCGACCAGGCCGTGGCGTTCTGGGACCTGCAGCGCCGGCTCCAGGAGAAGATGCAGGCCGCGGTGAAGGAGCTCGACACCATGTCGCAGCTCGTGCACACGAGCCACACGAACTACAACACCGGCGACTCGGACGTGCACCAGAGCTTCCAGAGCGTCGGCCACAACCTCGAGGGCGCTTCGGTGATCCCTCGCCTCAACCTTTGAGTCACGGAGAGGACCGGCAAAATGGCTGACGTCGTCGAAATCAACTTCGCCGCGCTGCAGTACAGCTCGGCGTCGCTGGCCGCCAAGGCCAAGGCACTGACCTCGCAGCTCGAGCAGCTGCACCAGAACCTCCAGCCGATCACGGCGACGTGGTACGCCTCCGGCAGCTCCGCCGGTGAGGCCGCCCGCCAGGCCGAAACGCGGCTGCGGCAGGCCACCGCTGACATCGTCGCGATCATCGCGCAGTTCGGCGGCAAGGTGGGCGACGCCCACGACCTGCAGTCGCAGCTGGAGAACCGCAACCAGGGTCTGTTCGCCTGATCCGCTCCCGACGTCGGTCGGCCGGTGCGGGAAACCCCCCGCTCGCACCGGCCGACCGGCTTTCCAGCGTCCGTAATGCACGAGAGGGTCGGGACCGATGCACGACCAGTCGTACTACGTTCACCTCGAATCGCTGAAGGACTTCGTGCGGGAACTGGAAACCCAGATCCACGCGATGTCCAAGCCCAACGACTTCCTCAGCACGCTCGGCGAGCACCCGCTGCTGTTCGGGGAGTTCGGGGAAGCCGGCTCGCTCGTCGACGCCCACCGCGCCGCCGTCGCCGAGATGCGGGGGCTGCTCGAACAGGTCCGCAGCGCGATCACGTTCGCGCAGGACGTGACCACCACCGTCGCCGACGGTTACGCCCACGCCGACCAGTCGGTGGCCGGCGACCTGCACCAGTCCGGCAGCGAGGCCGGGCTGCTCGATCCGCTGCTTTCGCTGCTGGGCCTCGGGGCCGGTACTTCGACCAACACCGGCTCGAACAACTCCGGGGGGACGGACGCATGAGCGGGGCGCACACCAACTTCGCCGCGTACACGCACCAGCAGCTGTACGCGATGCTGCAGGCCGGTGACCCCAGCAGCGCGCAGACCGCGGCCGACCAGTGGAACTCCACCGCGATCGGGCTGCACGAGCAGGCCGAGAACCTGTCGAAGGAGCTGTCGGACTTCTCGGGCGAGTGGACCGGCGGCGCGGCTGACCAGTACTCGCACATGATCACCGACCTCGTCGGCGGCATCCGCAAGGTCGCGCAGACCGCGCAGGACATGCAGCACATGCTCGAGGACGCGGCCGACGCGCTCGTGAAGGCCAAGGCCGAGATGCCGCCGCCGGTCTCGGTGCCCGACGTCTCGCCCGGCGAGGTCGCGCTGGCCGTGAACCCGCCGTTGCTGCCGCCGGATTCGTCGCCGGCCACCCTCGCCGCAGCGGCTCAGCAGCGGCAGCAGGCGATCGCCAACGTCGAGGCGCAGCAGCAGGCCGCGAACGCCGCGGGTTCCGCGCACGCCAAGGCGATCGTGGTCATGACCAACCTGGCCACGAACTACACCACCGCCGAGGACTCGATCCCCGTCTCGCCCAACGCGGTCGACACGCCGCCCGCTCCCCCGACCGGCGGCGGCGCGTCCGGTGGCGGTGCGACCGGCAACGGCCTGGCCGACCCGGGTGTCGTCGTCGGCACCCCGGACGACTCGCACCCGCTGCCGGCCGACGGCTCGGTGGCGGGCGCGCCGGGGGTTCCGGGCTCGGATCCGGCGACTTCGGGCAGTCCGCTGTTCGGCGACATGTTCACCGCCGGTCTCGCGGCGGCTTCGGCGGCGGCGTTCGGGCGGTTCGGCTCGATCATGCCGAAGGTGCCGTCGTGGGCGTCCGGAAAGGACTCCGACGACAAGAAGGACGAGCCGGCGGGCACGAAGCTGGGTGGGAATGCGGGAACCGAAGGCGGTGCCTGCGGCGGCTTCCCGATCGGCGGCGGTGAGGCGCCTGCGCTCGACGGCGGCGGAATCCCCGGCGGCGGCGGGCTTTCCGGTGGCAGCGACGCCCCGGCGGCGCACTCCGGCCTCGCGGGCGACGGCGGCACGTCGAATGTCCTCAGTGGACTCGCGGGCGGCGCGGCCGGTGCGGCGGGCGCGGCGGCGAAGAGCGCGATGCCGATGATGCCCATGATGCCGATGGGTATGGGAGCCGGTGGTGACCTGGGTTCCGGACGGCGGATCCCGGCGTGGCTCGTGGAGACGGAGAACGTGTGGGGCCAGCAGGCGCCCGTGGCTCCGTCGGTGATCGGCGAAGAGCCGGAAACCTACTGATCGGGAGGACGGCTCGGTGACTGCTGCAGTGGACTCCGGGGGTTACCGGGTCGCTCCCGCCAAGCTCGACGCGGCCGCGGCGGGCCTGGCCGGGCGCGCAGGAGCGCTCGAGACGGCGCAGAAGGCCGTGGCGGGGGTTTCCGTGCCCGCCACGGCGTTCGGCCAGGTGTCCGCTTCGGCGGACTGCGCCGCCACGCTGAAGAAGACGCTGTCCGAGTTCGGCGAGAAGATCGACGGACAGGTGCAGCGCGCGAAGGCGCTGCAGAACGGGCTCACCGCGTCCGCCGCGGGATACCGGCGCGCGGACGAGCAGGTGGCGGCTTCGTACCGGTCGCTGCTGCCGGAGGATCCCCTGCCGGCGGTGAGCGGTCCCGTCGGGGCGGCGGCGAGCGGGACGTGGGCGAATGCGATCGCTTCGAACCGCACCAAGGTGTCGGACGCGCTGACTTCGGAGCAGACGCACCTGCAGCAGCTTCGGTCTTCGGCCGGCAGCGCTGACGACATCGCGCGCTCCCAGCGGAGGATCGCGCTGTACCAAGACATTCTGGCGAACAACCGCCAGATCCTGCGGTTCGACCCCGCGGCTGACGGCCGGATCGCCGAGCTCGTGGGCTCGATCCAGCCGGGGACGCGCAACGTCGGGCTGTTCGTGCCGGGCGTGAACACGCGGCTGGACAACTTCCAGGGCTACGCCGACCTCGGCCGCAGCCTGGTGGCCGCCGACCCGACGGGCCGCACCGCGATGGTCGTGTGGGCCGACGGCGACTTCCCGCAGAACCCCCTGGTCGAGGGCCCGGACGCGAGCTACGCGCAGGCGATGGCTCCGGGCCTCAAGACGTTCGGCGACGAGCTGCGCGGCCAGGTCGACACTCAGACCGGCGGCGCGGCGACCATTACCGCCATCGGCCACAGCTACGGCGGCGCGACCGTGGGATTGGCCGATTCCCAAGGCCTGGCCGTCGACCGGGTGCTGCACGTCGAGTCGGCGGGCATGGGCCACTGCGTCTGGAGCCCGGCCGACCTGCCCGCGAGCCAGGCGGGCGTGCAGCGCTTCTCGATGACGGCGCCGCTCGACCCCATCGTGTTCGCCCAGGGCAATGCCTGGGGCGCCGAGTGGACCGGCATCGGCCACGGTGCCGACCCCGACACGTTCCCGGGCGTCACCGACCTCACGACGGGCAACGACGCGGCCGGCAACGAACTCTGGGGCCTGTCCTCCCACAGCGACGTGCTCAAGCCCGGCTCCGACCCGCGGACCAACATCTACGGCGTCCTCACCGGCGGCGCGCTCACGACGGTACCGGGGGTGCAGCGATGACCCTCTCGCTGCTGGCCCACGAGCTCACGGCCGTCATCGACGACGTCGCCGCCACCTTCGGCCCCGACGTGGCCCCCACGGTCGCCGGCGAGCTCGACTGCGACCCCGCCCACCCGGGCACCCTGGTGTGCTGGCAGTACGGCGTCCGCCTCGACCACTGCGGCGACGCGGAACACCGGCTGGCGGAGTCCGTGCTGCCCTCGCTGGAAGCCGCGGGCTGGTCCGCGCACGACCGCAGCACCCCCCGCGAACTCATCGCCCGATTCAACCGCGACGGCGCCGACTTCACCGTCCACGTCGCCCGCGCCGGCGGCGGGGTGGCGATCATCGGCTCGACGCGGTGCGTGGTGCCGGCCTGACTCACCGCCCGGCACGCCGCCGAACTGTCGCAAACAGCGCAGGGCGGCTTCCGCCTCGACGTCGAGGGCGGCGAGGGCGGCGAGGGCATCGACGCGGCGGAACCCGGTGGCGCGGCGGCAAACACGCACCACCGCGGGACCGTGCCGAGGTGTCAGCGCAGCCAGCGCAGGGCCGCTTCGGCGGTGTCTTCGGGTTTGCGGTTGAAGGCGATGGCCGCGGCGGGCGCGAGGCGGTGGACGAGGTTGACGACCTGCTCGAAGAGTTCCAGCAGGGGCTCGTAGCCGCGGATGCCGCCGCCGATGACGACGCAGGCGTAGTCGGCGCGGGTCAGAGTGGATTCGATGGCGGACAACGGATTGTCGTCGGGGGCGACGAGGCAGAGGTCGGACTCCAGGCCGTGGGTGGCGAAAGTGGCCTGGCCGCGCGCGATGGCGGCCTGGACCGGGGCGGGGTCCCAGCCGTCGAACCGCGTGGGGTCCAAGCCGATCACCAGGACGCGGCCTTGAGGCACGGGAATCACGAGCCGAACCGGGAGGCGCGCCACGAGCGGCGGCGGCCGCGGCGCACGGTGGCGACGGCGAGGCCCGCGGCGGCGGCCAGGACGACCCCGCCGAGGGCGATGGCGGCGGCGGGGATGTCCACACCGGCGTCAGCGGGGGCCGGCGCAGGGACAACAGCAGGCAAAGCGACCGGAGCGATCGAGCCACCCGGCCCCGCGGCTGAAGCGGGCAGCGTCGACGAGACGGCGGCATAGGCGTCCACCACGCCCCAGCCCAGGCGGGGGTCGTGGCCACCTGACGGCGGACGCGAGGCCGTCAGCGTCAAGCGCGTCACGACCTGGTCGCCCGTGAAGTCCGGGTGGGCGGCGGCCACCAGGGCGGCCACGCCGGCGACGTACGCGGCGGCCAGGCCCGGGTCCGTCACCGGCCAGCGGTGCGCGACGGCGCCGCCCGCGCCGGCCGAGGTGCTGACCAGGTCGGCGCCAGGGGCGGCCACACCGAGGTAGTCGCCGGCTTCGGTCTGGACCGGGGCGCCCGCCTGGTTTGTGGAGCCGACGGCGAGTACGCCCGACGAAGCGGTGGGAGAGGTGTGCGCGCCCTGCTGGGTGGCGGCCGCGGCGGAGACCACGACGGCGCCACGGGAATGGGCGCGCGCGACCGCCGCGGCCAAAGCCGGGCTGTCGAAAGGCGCCGGCACCGCGATCAGCAAAACCCCCGCGCCCCGGTCGAGGGCCGTGTTCATGGCACCCGCCAGAGCGCTCGGGTCGCCGCCGTCGTGGGACGAAGCGTCGACGTACTGCAGCGGCAGAAGCTTCGCGCCCGGTGCGACGCCGACGAAAGTCGTTTCCCCCGAAGGCTGCGCGGCGACGATCCCCGCGGCGATGGTGCCACGGCCGTCGCAGTCGGACGGGGCCGTGCCGGGGCCGGTGAGGACCTGGCCGGGCGCGAACTGGCCGTTCTGCGCGTCGACGCCGGTGCCGATCACGGCCACGACCTGGCCGTCTCCGCGAGTGAGCGGCCACAGGCGCTGCGGGTCGACGAGCCGCTGGCCCCACGACACGTCGCCGGTGTAGGTGCCGGACGGGTTCGCGCACGCCCCCACCGCGCTCGCGGACCCGGCGAAACCCGCGGAAGACAGGGAAGACACGGCCACGAGACCGGCCACGGCGAAGACGGCTGGCCACCTCACCGCGGCACCCTCCCGGAGAATCTCGCTGTCCGACAACGGGATTCTAGTCGAGCGGGCGCCGCGGCAACAGGTTCAGCGCAGGTCCATCCCGAGGTCCAACGCGGGCGAGGAGTGTGTGAGCGCGCCGACCGCGAAGTAGTCCACACCGGACTCGGCATAGGCCTTAGCACGGTCGAGGGTGAGGCCACCAGAGGATTCCAGCCGCGTTTTCGGCGAAACGGCGTTGCGCCGCTCCGCGGCCTTCGCGCAGTCCTGCGGCGTGAAGTTGTCCAGCAGCACCTCGTCGGCTCCCGCAGCGAGCGCCTCCTCCAGCTGCGCCAGGTTGTCGACCTCCACCTCGCACGCCAGCTCCGGCGCGTGCTCGCGCGCCGCCGCCAGCGCGGCCGTGACCGAACCCGCGGCGACGACGTGGTTGTCCTTGATCAGCACGGCGTCGCCCAGACCCAGGCGGTGGTTCACGCCGCCACCGCAACGCACGGCGTACTTCTCCAGCAGCCGCAGGCCCGGCGTCGTCTTGCGGGTGTCGCGGATCGCCGTGCCCGAACCCTCTACTTCGGACACCCACCGGGCGGTCGCCGTCGCGATGCCCGAGAGGCGGCAGACGAGGTTCAGCGCCGTCCGCTCGGCCGTCAGGAGGCCGCGCACGGTGCCCCGCACCGCGAGCGCGGGCTCGCCCGCCGCCACCCACGACCCGTCGGGCCGGCTGGACACCACCTCGTAGTCCGAACCCAGCACCGCGTCGAACACCGCCAGCGCCACGGGCAGCCCGGCCACGACACCCGGCGAACGCGGGGTCAGCTCCGCGACCGCACGCGCGTCGGCCGGAACCGTCGACGCCGTGGTGGCGTCCGGGCCGTACCGCAGGTCCTCTTCGAGCGCCGTGGTCACCACGCGGCGGACGTCGGCGACCTCGAGCCCCGCGTCCACGAGGGCGCGTGAGACGGCGTCGGAAAACGGGAACAACTCGGTCATGCCGCACCTTCCAGGGCGATCGGGTCGGCCAGCACGGGCTGGCCGGAGGGGCTGAGCCGGATGAGCTGACTGCGCCGCCAGCCTTCGGCCCGCTCGGGAAAATCGGACCGCACGTGGCAGCCGCGCGATTCGGTGCGCCGCGCCGCCGCGGCGAGCAACGCCTGCGCCGCCACGGTGAGCGCCGCGTCCTCCACGGCGGCATATGTCCACAACGGACTGTCCTGTGTGGACAGATCCAGCACGGAACCGGCTGCCGCCAGGCCGTCGGCATCGCGGCCGATCGCGGCGTAGCGGCTCATCACGCGCTGCAAAGCGTCGCGCTCGGCCGCCGGCGCCGACGTCCGCGAAGGCAAGCGCCCGCGCGACGGGTCCGGCAACAGCCCGGCCGCGAGGTCGGCGGCCACTGCCTGCGCCGCGCGGTGCCCCACCACGAGGCCTTCGAGCAGGCTGTTGGACGCCAGCCGGTTGGCCCCGTGCAGCCCGGTGCGGGCCACCTCGCCCGCCGCGTACAGCCCGGTGACACTCGACCGCCCGTCCACAGTGGTCACCACGCCGCCGCACGCGAAGTGCGCGGCGGGCGTCACCGGAATCGCGTCCACCGCCGGGTCGAGCCCCAGCACCGCGCACGCCGCGTGCACAGTCGGGAACCGCTTCGCGAAGCCGGAAATGCCGGTGGCGTCGAGGAAAACGTGGTCGTCGACCCCGCCCGGCGCCAGCCCCATCCGCCGCGTGATCGCGGCCGACACGACGTCGCGCGGCGCCAGGTCGCCCAGCGGGTGCACGCCGGCCATCACCGACCGGCCGGCCCCGTCGACGAGCGTGGCTCCCTCACCGCGAACGGCCTCGGTGACGAGCGGGCACCGCCCACGCGCCCCCGGCGTGTAGAGCACCGTGGGGTGGAACTGCACGAACTCGACGTCGGCCACCGTCGCGCCGGCCCGCAGGGCAAGGGCGAGCCCGTCGCCGGTCGCGATCTCCGGGTTGGACGTCGCCTGGTAGAGCTGGCCGAACCCGCCGCTCGCCAGCAGCACAGCCGAGGCCCGCACCACGCCGGGCACGCCATCGCGGTCCAGCACGGTCACACCCGCCACCTCACCCACGGGCGTGAGCAACGCGTCGACCGCGATGTGGTGCTGCAGCACCGGCACGCGCTGGTCGCCGGCTTGCGCCACCAACGTGCGCTCCACTTCGGCTCCGGTGGCGTCGCCGCCCGCGTGGATCACGCGGAACGCGCTGTGGCCACCCTCGCGAGCGCGCGCCAGGCCTTCGGCGCCGGCGTCGAACTGCGCGCCGCCGGCCCGCAGCCACTCCACCGCCGCGGGACCGCCGTCGAGGATCGACCGCGCCGCGTCCTCGTCGCAAAGGCCGGCGCCCGCGGTGAAAGTGTCTTCGGCGTGCTTCGCGACCGAGTCGTCGCGGTCGTGCTCGCCTTCGAGCACCACCGCGACACCGCCCTGGGCCCAGCGCGTGTTGCCGTCGGACACCGCCGCTTTGGTCACCACGAGCACGTGCAGCCCGAGCTCCTGCGCCCGCAGCGCGGCCGTCAGCCCGGCCACCCCGCTGCCCACGACGACGAGGTCCGCACGGGCTTCCCACACCGGGGTTTTCGCCTGTGAAGCGTTAACCGGGGTGGTCATTCGCCGCCGCCGGGCTGCCCGATCTCGATCATCCGCTGCACCGAAGCCCGCGCCCGGGCGGCGGTCTCGAGGTCCACGTGGACCTCGTCCGCGCCTTCACGCAGGCTCCGCAGCAGCGCGGCGGGCGTGATCATCTTCATGTACCGGCAGGACGCCCGGTCGTTCACCGCGCGGAAGTCGATCTCCGGCGCGGCCTTGCGCAGCTGGTGGATCATGCCGATCTCGGTCGCCACCAGCACCGAGCGAGCCTTCGTGTCCCGAGCCGCGTGCACCATGTCGCCGGTGGACAGGATCTTCACGCGCTCCGGCGCCACCGCGCCCTCGCCCGCGAGGTAGAGCGCCGATGTCGCGCAGCCGCACTCCGGGTGGATGAACAGGTCGGCGTCGGGGTTCTCTTCGGCCCGCGCGGCCAGCTCGGCCCCGTTGATGCCGGCGTGGACGTGGCACTCGCCGGCCCAGATGTGCATGTTCTGCCGGCCCGTCACGCGCTTCACGTGCGCGCCGAGGAACTGGTCGGGCAGGAAGAGAACTTCCTGGTCAGCGGGGATCGAAGCCACCACGTCGACCGCGTTCGACGACGTGCAGCAGATGTCGGTCTCCGCCTTCACCTCGGCGGTGGTGTTCACGTACGACACCACGACCGCGCCCGGGTGCTCGGCCTTCCAGGCCCGCAGCTCGGCGCCGGAGATGGAGTCGGCGAGCGAGCAGCCGGCCCGTGCGTCGGGGATCAGCACCGTCTTCTGCGGCGCCAGGATCTTCGCGGTCTCGGCCATGAAGTGCACGCCGCAGAAGACGATCGTGGACGCGTCGCTGCTCGCCGCGATGCGGCTCAGCGCCAGCGAGTCGCCGGTGAAGTCGGCGATGTCCTGGATCTCGGGGACCTGGTAGTTGTGCGCCAGCAGCACCGCGTCGCGCTGACGAGCGAGCTCGCGCACCTCCTCCGCCCAGTCCGCGTTCGCCTCGACCCCGCCGTACGGAGTCAGGTTCTGCTCAACCGTGGTGGTCATGTGTGTGGCCCTCCTGGACCGTCGACGGGTTTTCGCCTTATAATCGAAAACCGTGCGAAGTCATCTTAACACCCAGACCCCCTTGGCCCACGAGGTTCTGGGAGCGGTCCTGCAAGTGCGCTCGGACACACTGCGCGTGCTCCTGTGGCGGCGCGCGCTCGACCCGCACCTGGGCCGCTGGTCGCTCCCGGGCGGCCGGCTGCGCCCTGACGAGGACGTCGAAACGTCCATCCGCCGCCAGCTCGCCGAGAAGGTCGACGTACGCCAGCTAAAGCACGTGGAGCAACTCTCGGTCTTCAGCGCGCCCGACCGCGTGCCGGGGCCGCGAGTGGTCGCCACGGCGTTCCTCGGGCTCGTGCCGTCGGACGTCGACCCGGAGATCCCCGAGGACACGCAGTGGCACGACGTGACCGCGCTGCCGCGCACCGCGTTCGACCACGAGGCGATCGTGCTGCGCGCCCGCGACCGGCTGCGCTCGAAGCTCAGCTACACCAACCTCGGCTTCGCCCTGGCGCCCGAGCAGTTCACGATCTCGGCCCTGCGCGGGCTCTACTCCGCCGCGCTGGGCTACCGGGTGTCGGCGACGAACCTGCAACGCGTGCTCTCACGCCGGGGACTCCTCGTGCCCACCGGGGACACCGCGTCACCCGGCCGGGCCGGCGGGCGCCCGGCGGCCCTGTTCTCCTTCGCGGGCAAAGGGATGCAGATCACAGACCCGTTCGCAGTCCTCAAGCCGCCGCCGAAAAGGTGACGGCCTGCGAGCGCGCCCCGGTACCCGTACGGTGGACGCGTGACCGAGCGGGAGCAGGAGCAGAACCCCAGTGGGACGGCGACACTGCCGTTGTTCCCGCTGCAGACCGTGCTGCTGCCCGGTACGCACTTGCCGTTGCACATCTTCGAGCCGCGCTACCGCCAGCTGACCGCCGACCTCGTGGGCGGCGCCGTGCCAGGGCGCGAGTTCGGCGTGGTCGCGCTGCGCGCCCCGCTCGTGCGTGAGGTACGTGGTCTGGACCATGTGTACGACGTGGGCTGCAGCACAGTGCTGCGCGAAGCGAAGCGGCTGCCCGACGGGCGCTACGACGTAGTCACCAAGGCCGCCCGCCGCTTCCGCCTGCGCGAGCTCGACTGCACGTCGGCGCCCTACCTGATGGGCGTGGTCGACTGGCTGCCCGACGACGCCGTGCCCGCCAGCGCGGTCGAACCGGGGCAACGCCTCGGCGAAGTCGCGCGCGCGGCTCACCGTCGCTACTGCGAGGCCGCCTGGCACGACGACGACTGGAGCACGCCAGACGACGACGCCGACATCAACGAGCTCGCCTACCAGCTCGCCGCCGACTGCCTGCTGCCACTGGAAGACCGCCAGCTGCTGCTGGAGGAGACGCACCCGTTGCGGCGCCTGCGCATCGTCTGCCGGTTGCTCACGCGCGAGGCGTGGTTCCTGGACACGCTCAGCGCCGTGCCGCTGCCGCCGACCGAGTTCGCCGACTTCTCGAAGCCGGCGAATCTCAACTAGGGCCTCAGCCGAGGCGACGGCCCAGGTCCTCGCGACCGTTCCACGCCGCGAGCAGCGCGTAGACGAGCGAGGTCACCAGCGGGGCCGCCAGCCAGATCCATCCCGATTCCAGCTGCGGCGCCGCCGAGATCACTGCGCCCAGCGCGGGCGCGGTGTCGATGGCGTACTTCGAGTTCACGAACGCCACGCCGATCTGCGTGCCGAGCCAGCCGGCCAGCGCGGCACCCCCGGCGGCGGCCAGGAACACGACCGGGCCCCGGCGTTCGCGCATCAGCCACACGATCACGCCGATCAGCAGCCCAGTGGCCAGCGCCAGGAAGCCGTAGATGGCGAGGTCATCGAAGCGGTGCCAGCTCTCCAGCTCCAGCGGCACGCGCTGCCCG
Organism: Amycolatopsis sp. NPDC051373; assembly: GCF_040689465.1. Taxonomy (NCBI): domain Bacteria; kingdom Bacillati; phylum Actinomycetota; class Actinomycetes; order Pseudonocardiales; family Pseudonocardiaceae; genus Amycolatopsis; species Amycolatopsis sp. NPDC051373. The sequence goes on from NZ_JBFBAE010000003.1 coordinate 404,400, forward strand.
TCTGCGGTGACCACGCGCTCGCGCTGCGGCGGCGCCATCAGCGACCACAGCCAGCCGAGCGGGATGCCGAGCAGGCCCGCCGTCGACAGCACGCTCACGGCCGGCAGCAGGTCGGCCTTCACCACGACCTTCGGCCGCGCACGGTGCGGTGGGAAGAGGTTCGGCACCGACCAGGCGTCGGCCACGGCGGACGACCGGTGTGCTGCCTTGCCCGCGGAATCGACCACCCCGGACTCCCTCCCTGCGTTTGTGCGGACCGAGCGTAACCGGTCAGCACCCGCGGTCAACCACTGGCGGTCTCGCCGTGCCTGCTGCACCGCGCCGTCCAGCCGACGGGCGTCACCTGCACCACCATCCGGCGGGCGCAGAACACGCAGAACCGCGGCGGTTCGAGCGCCGTGCGCGGATTGTGGCAGGCGTCGTGATCGGCGCCGCCGGGCGACGCCTGTCCACAGTGGACGCAGTAGGCGGGTGGTTCAGAGGCTGTCACTGAGGGCCTTGACCGGCATTTTCAGCTCGTCGAGCATCTTCAGGTCCGCGCTCGCGGGCCGGCCGAGGTTCGTCAGGTAGTTGCCGACGATGATCGCGTTGATCCCGCCCAGCATGCCCTGCTCCGCGCCCAGGTCGCCCAGGGTCAGCTCACGGCCCCCGGCGAAGCGCAGCATCGTGCGCGGCATGGCGAGCCGGAATGCCGCGACCGTGCGCAGCGCGTCCTTGCCCTCGACAATCTCGAAGTTCTCGTACGGCGTGCCCGGCTGCGGGATGAGGAAGTTCATCGGCACCTCGTGCGGGCTGAGCTCGGCGAGCTGCACGGCGAACTCCGCGCGCTGCTCGACGGTCTCCCCCATGCCGATGATGCCGCCGCAGCAGACCTCCATGCCGGCCTCGGCGACCATCCGCAGGGTGTCCCAGCGCTCTTCCCACGAGTGCGTGGTCACGACGTCGGGGAAGTGCGAGCGCGCCGTCTCGAGGTTGTGGTTGTAGCGGTGCACGCCCATCTCGACGAGCTCGTCGACCTGCTCCTGGGTGAGCATGCCGAGCGAGCACGCGATCTGGATGTCGTTGCCGTCCGCGCGGATCGCCTGCACGCCTTCCCGGACCTGCGACAGCAGCCGCTTGTCCGGACCGCGCACGGCGGCGACGATGCAGAACTCGGTCGCGCCCGTCTCGGCGGTCTGGCGCGCGGCCTTGACCAGGCCGGGGATGTCGAGCCACGCCGAGCGCACCGGCGACGGGAACCGGCCCGACTGCGAGCAGAAGTGGCAGTCCTCGGGGCAGCCACCGGTCTTGAGGCTGACGATGCCCTCGACCTCGACCTCCGGGCCGCACCAGCGCATGCGCACCTCGTGCGCGAGCTGCAGCGCCTCGCCGAGCCGTTCGTCGGGCAGCCGGAGCACGGCCAGCACCTGTTCCTCGGACAATCCGACCCCGCGCTCGAGCACCTGCTCGCGCGCGACGGTCAGCACGTCCGCGATGTCCTGTGCCGGCTTTCCCGCAACTGCGGTCACGACGTCTCCTGTCTGTCGAACTTCTGCACGAGCGCGCTCTCCGGGCCATGGTGCCCGAGAGCCCGCCGCATGGGCTGCGACGCCCGTCACTTATTCACGGAAGCGCCCTGCGTGAAAGCCTCCGGGTCGAACTCCCCGCCGAACCACGGCGAGAGCCCGGCGCGCGCCCGTTCCACGAACGTATCGTGATCCGTCGCCGCCAGCCCCCCGGGCAGCACCCCGAGCAGGGGTGCCCCTGCCGCGTTGGGCAGGTCGTGCAGGTTCTCCACCGACGCGAGATCCGGCTCGGCCGGCCACGCGCCGACCACCACACCCGCGACGTTGAGGCCGCGCCGCGTGGCGACCTCAGCGGTCAGCGCCGTCGCGTTGAGCGTGCCGAGGCCCGGCTGGGCCACGATCACGATCGGCGCGCCCAGCGCCCACGCGACGTCGGCGAGCCCGCTGCCGTGCTCGTCGAAGCGCACCAGCAGGCCGCCGGCACCCTCCACGAGCGTGAGGTCGTGCTCGGCGTCGAGCGCGGTGGCGGCGGCCGCGATCTCGCCCGGGCCGAGCGTCGGCAGGCCGCTGCGCCGCGCCGCCGCCTCCGGGGAGAGCGGGTCGGGGTAGCGGCGCAGCTCACGCGTGGTCACGCCCTTGCCGGCCAGCCGCACGACCTCGTCGAGGTCACCCGCCTCGCCCGTCGCGACCCCGGTCTGGGCCGGCTTGAGCACCGCGACGCGCTGCCCTTGCCCGAGCGCCAGCGCCGCGATCGCCGCCGTGGTGATCGTCTTGCCGACCTCGGTCCCGGTCCCCGTCATCACCAGCATGGTCACGGGCCATCAACTTAGTCACCCGCACCCGGTGCGCACCACGTCCGGGTGGGATCACCCACGATGTGGGGTGACCGGCGTCCCCGCCGCCAGAACGCGCCCGCCGCCGGGTCGGACAGGTAGACCTGGGCCGCGCCGACGTCGAAGTACAGGCCGGTGAGGAGCAACTCGCCGCGGGCTTCGGCCTCGGCGACCAGCGGGTACGCGCGCAGGTGGTCGAGCTGCTGCAGCACGTTGTGCAGGGCCAGCCGGTCGGGTTCACGGGCGGGAAGCTCGCCGCCGAGCGTGACCGGGCCGCCGCGGCGCAGGCTGGGCTCGGCGTGGCGCAGCCAGCCCTCCAATGCTGTGCCGGCCGGCGGCCCGTCGGCGAGCGCGCCCATCGCGCCGCACGAGGAGTGCCCGCACACCACGATCTCGCGCACGTGCAGCACCCCCACCGCGTACTCGACGGCGGCGTTCATCGACGGGTCGGCCTGCGCGGGCGGCACGAGGTTGCCGATGTTGCGGACGGTGAACAGGTCGCCCGGCCCCGACGTGGTGATCAGGTTGGGCACGATGCGCGAGTCGCCGCAGGTGATGAACAGCGTGTGCGGGCGCTGGCCGTCGGCGAGGCCCGAGAGCGTCTCCTTCAGCAGTGGCGCGGCTCGGCGCTGGAACTCCGTGGCGCCGCGGTGGGTCCGCTGGCCGGGCAGGCGGACGTCGACGGCCTGCCAGTCGGACCACGGCGCGGGCCAGCGCGGCACGGCGCCGGCCGCAGCCGTGCGCCGCAGCGTCGGGGTGCCTTCCTTGCCGTTGCCGAACCACGGGTGGCCGACCTCGTCGACGACCACGGTGCCGCCGGCCCGTTCGTGGGCCTGCTGCCAGCTCGACAGGCTTTCGAAGGCGGCGTGGTCGAGGTAGTCGGCGACCAGCTCGAGGGTCACGACCGTGCCGGGTGGGACGGCGCCGAGCACCTTCGACAGGCGCGGCACGGACAGGAACGTGAGCACGCCCTCCACCACCACGCGCCACTCGTCCCCGTCCCGCTCGGCGTGGACGCCGGACCACACGGTGCGGCGCAACATGAGGACCACGGCCAGCACGATCCCGGCGAGCACGCCCGTGAGCAGGTCGAACACCACCACCCCGGCGAGCGTCACGAGGTAGAGCGCGAGGTCGCCGTGGCGCAGGACCTGCCTGAGGTGGCCGGGGTTCACGAGCTTCACGCCGACGTGCACGAGCAGGCCGGCGAGCGCGGCCAGCGGGATGTTCCCGATCAGCCCGGCGAGCGCGACGACGAAGACCAGCACCCACACGCCGTGCAGGATGGCGGACGCGCGCGTCTTGGCGCCCGCGGCAACGTTGGTGGAGCTGCGGACGATCACGCCGGTCACGGGCAGGCCGCCGAGCGCGCCGGACACCAGGTTTGCCGCGCCCTGGCCCACGAGCTCGCGGTCGAGGTTCGCGCGCGGGCCGGTGTGCAGCTTGTCCACGGCGACGGCCGAAAGCAGGCTCTCGACGCTCGCGATCAACGCGATGGTCACCGCCGCCAGCACGACGTCGGTCCAGCCGTCGCCGGGCAGCTGCGGGGCGAAGCGAATCTGCAGCAGGTCGCCGGGCAGCTCCACGCGCGGCAACGTCATGCCCGCGACGAGCGAGATCACCGTGGCCGCCGCGATCGCCGCGAGCGGCCCGGGCACCTTGCGCACGGCGGCGGGCAGGCGCGGCCAGACCACGAGGATCACGATGGTGAGCAGCCCGATCACGGCCGCCGCGTCGTGGTGGGCCACGACCTGCGCGGGCAGCTCGGCGATGTTCTCCAGCGCGGAGCTCTGCGCCTTCCCGCCGAGCACGACGTGGAGCTGACCCAGCACGATCGTCACGCCGATGCCGGCGAGCATCCCGTGCACGATGGCCGGCGAGATCGCCAGCGCCGCCCGCGCGATGCGGCTCAGGCCCAGCAGCACCTGCAGCGCACCGGCGAGCACGGTGATCAGGCAGGTGACGGCCCACCCGAAGGTGGCGATCGTTTCGGCCATGATCACCGTCAGGCCGGCCGCAGGCCCGCTGACTTGCAGCGGCGAGCCGCCCAGCGCCCCGGCGACCACGCCCCCGACCACAGCGGCGATCAGCCCGGCGACGATCGGCGCCCCGGACGCGAGCGCGATGCCCAGCGACAGCGGCACGGCGACGAGGAAGACCACGAGCGAGGCGGGCACGTCGTGGCGAAGCACGGCAAGTCGGCTCATGATCACCAGGTAACCCGATTGTGGGTGAAATGTCCGCTATGTACCACCTGATGGCATGAATTTTTATCGGACACCCCACTTTCGGGTTGCACGGGGAGCTCGACCGCTGGGCCGGTGCGGGTCCGCACCGGCCCAGTCGGTCACTGCGGCTGGTCAGTGAACTGGCCGGCCTCGCCCACGCCCAGCGGAGCTACTCCCGGCCGGCGCCGAGCCGATGTCCGCTGACCGGAGCAGGCTGGGCCGGACCGGCCGCGCACGCTCAGGCACTGGAAAGATCGGCACCCGGCGAGGCAGAACTGAGCCGCTCAGTGCCCGGCCGGGCCAGCGCCAGGCCAGGTCAGGCTCCAGCCGGCCGGTGCCGTGTTATCCAGGCGACCGGTTCGCAGCCCACCGGCGCTGGCGTCGATCGGCGCCGGCCGGGCAGGACCAGCCCGACCGGCGCCGGCGGTCAATGCACCGTCCAGCCGACCGGGTCAGCGCCCGGCCAAGTCGGGCTCCAGCCGGCCGGTGCCGAGTGGTCGTCCAGGCGACCGGCTACCAGTCCGCCGGCGCTGGCGGTCAATGCACCGTCGAGCCGGCCGGGTCAGCCCCCGGGCCAAGTCACGCTCCAGCCGACCGGTGCCGCGTTATCCGGGCGACCGGTTCGCAGCCCACCAGCGCGGGGTCGATCGGCGCCCGACCGGGCAGGACGGTGCCGGCAGCACAACCGGTCAGTGCACCGTCGAGCCGGCCGGGACGAAGCCGCGGTGAGCGCTGTCCAGCAACGAGACCTGGGCGGCGCCGACGTCGAAGTACATGCCCGTCAGCGTCAGGTCACCGGCGGCCAGGGCGTCGGCCACGACCGGGTGGGTGCGGAGGTGGTCGAGTTGCTGGACGACGTTGTGCAGCGCCAGCTGGTCGCACTCGGCGGTCGGGCGCCGGCCGTCGAGCAGCAAGGTCGCCTCCGAAGCGCGGCGGCGGAGGGTGGGTTCGCCGTGGCGCAGCCAGTCGCCGAGGCGCGTGAGGCCCTCGGGGGCCTGTCCGAGGAGCGCCTTCATCGCGCCGCACGAGGAGTGGCCGCACACGACGATCTCGGGCACCTTCAGCACGCCCACGGCGTACTCGACGGCCGCGCCCACCGAGGAGTCGGTGCCGTCGCCGGCGGCGGGGACGAGGTTGCCGATGTTGCGCACGGCGAACAGATCGCCAGGGCCCGACGTGGTGATCAGGTTGGGCACGATCCGCGCGTCGCCGCAGGTGATGAAGAGGGTGTGCGGCTGCTGGCCGTGCGCGAGGCCGCTGAGGGTGTCGCGCAGCAGTGGCGCGGTGCGGCGTTGGAACTCCGAAGCGCCGCGCGACAACGGCGAGGCGCCGTCGCGCGGTCCGGGCAGCGAAACGTGCTCGGCCTGCCACTGCGACCACGGCGCGAGCCACCGCGGCAACACGCGCGCCGCGAGGCTGCGTCGCACGGTCGGCTCGCCAGAGCTGCCGCGGCCGTACCAGGGGTGCCCGATCTCGTCGACGGTCACCGTGCCGCCGGCTTTCACGTGCGCCTGCTGCCAGCCGCGCAGGCAGTCGAACGCCGCGTGGTCGAGGTAGTCCACGAGCAGCTCCAGCGTCACGTCGGCGCGCTCGGGCACGCCGGCGAGCACCTTCGTCAGGCGGGGCACGGAAAGGAACGTGAGCGCGCCCTCGATCACCACGCGAGTGCCGCGCTCGCCCGTCTCCACGTGCACGCCGGAGTGGACCATCCGCCGCAGCATGAACGCGAGCGCCAGCAGCACCCCGGCCGCGACGCCGGTGAGCAGGTTCACGAACACCGCGCCGACGAGCGTCACCGCGTACACCGCGAGGTCGCCGTGGCGCAGCACTTCCTTGAGCGCCGGGAGGTTCACGAGCTTCGCGCCCACGTACACGAGCAGCCCGGCCAGCGCGGCGAGCGGGATGTAGCGCAGCACGCCGGTGAGCAGCAGGCAGAACCCGAGGATCCAGCACGAGTGCAGCAGCGCCGACGCGCGGGTCTTCGCGCCGGCCTCGTAGTTGGTCATGGTCCGCACGATCACTCCGGTCACGGGCAGCCCGCCGAGCGCGCCGGACGCGACGTTGCCGGCGCCCTGGCCGATGAGCTCACGGTTGAGGTCCGTGTGACGGCCGCCGCGCAGCTTGTCGATGGACACCGCGGAAAGCAGGCTCTCCAGGCTCGCGATGAGCGCGACTGTGACGGCCGCGAAGGCCACGCCGCTCCAGCCATCCGAAGGAAGCTGCGGTACGAACCCGAAGGACGGCAGCGCGGCGGGCAGGTCCACGCGCGGCAACGACATCCCGGCGGCGACGGACAGCCCCGTCGCGACCGTGACGGCGACCAGCGGCCCCGGCACCTTCCGCACCGGCGCGGGCAGCTTCGGCCACACCAGCAGGATCGCCACGGTGAGCACGCCGATCAGCACGGCCTGGTCGTGGTGGCCGACGATCTGCCCGGGCAGCGCCGCGAGGTTCGCGAGCGCGGAGCCCTGGGCCCGGCCGCCGAGCACCACGTGGAGCTGGCCGAGCGCGATCGTCACGCCGATGCCGGCCAGCAGCCCGTGGACGATGGCGGGTGAGATGGCCAGCGCGGCGCGGGCGAAGCGCAGGAGCCCGAAGAGGATCTGCAGCAGGCCGGCGCCGACGGTCACGGCGCAGGTGACGGCCCAGCCGTAGGTGGCGATGCTGTCGGCGAGCACCACGGTCAGGGCTGCGGACGGCCCGCTGACCTGCAGGGCCGACCCGCCGAGCAGGCTCGCGACCAGGCCGCCGACGACGGCGGAGACGAGGCCCGCGAGCAGCGGCGCGCCGACAGCGAGGGCGACGCCGAGGGAGAGCGGAACGGCCACGAGGAAGACGACCAACGAGGCCGGCACGTCGTGGCGCAGGATGTTCTGGAGGGTCCGGTTGGCTTGGGCGCGGCGCGACGGGGGCCCGGTGTCGTGCTCGCCACGAACGATCTCGATCATGGCGACAGGAAAGCGGAAAAAGATCGAAAAGTCCGCTACGCGAACGATCTTCGGCTTCACTTGTGAACCGGAGAACTAGGACGTTTCCGGCAAAGCTCACCAATCCGTCAGACACTCACGAAGCGACCCAGACCTGATCGCGTGGAAACCTCAGCGTTCCGGCGACTTTACGTGACTCACGGTATACAGCCCGTGTCTTATGGTCGCGGTCACACTCGACCAGGTGAATTCAGGCTTTTTCAGCCGCCGCGAGCATCGCGCCGGTGATCACGGCCAGGTCCGCGTCGTCCGTGACGTACGGCGGCATCGCGTACACGAGGTCGCGGAACGGCCGCAGCCACGCGCCCTCCGCCGTCACGATGTCAGTGGCCACGCCGAGGTCGACCTCGTGGTCGAGCTGCAGCACGCCGATCGCGCCGAGCACCCGCACATCGCGCACGTTCGGCAGGTCCCACGCCGGCTCGAGACCGCGCCGCAGCCCCGCCTTGATCCGCGAGACGTCCGCGTGCCACCGGCCCTCGACCAGCAGCCCGAGCGACGCATTGGCGACGGCGGAGGCCAGCGGGTTGCCCATGAACGTCGGCCCGTGGGCCAGCACCGGCAGGTCACCGCGCGCGATGCCGTCGGCGATCTCGGGCGTGCACAGCGCCGCGGCCATCGTGAGGTAGCCGCCGGTGAGCGCCTTGCCGAGGCACAGCACATCGGGCGTCACGCCGGCGTGCTCGGCCGCGAACATCCGGCCCGTGCGCCCGAAGCCGGTGGCGATCTCGTCGAACACGAGCAGCACGTCGTGCTCGCGCGTGAGCTCGCGCAGCGCACGCAGGTAGCCGGGGTGGTGGAAACGCATGCCGCCGGCGCCCTGCACCACCGGTTCCACGATCACCGCGGCCAGCTCGTGCGCGTGCTTCTCCATTGCGGCGGCGAGAGTGTCCACATAGGACTGGTCAACCGGCGAGTCGAAGCCGGCCGGCGGTTCGGGCACGAACACCTGCTCCGGCAGGACTCCGCGCCACAGCGAGTGCATGCCGCCGTCGGGGTCGCAGACGCTCATGGGCGTGAACGTGTCACCGTGGTAGCCACCGCGCCACGTGAGCAGCCGCCGCTTCTCCGGCAACCCGCGCGAACGCTGGTACTGCAGGCACATCTTCACGGCGACCTCGACCGAGACCGAGCCGGAGTCGCACAGGAACACGTGCTCGAGGCCCTCGGGCGTGAGGTCCACCAGGGTCTTGGCGAGCGTGATCGCCGGCTCGTGCGTGAGGCCGCCGAACATCACGTGGCTCATCCGCCCGGCCTGCTCGACCAGCGCCGCGTCGAGCACCGGGTGCCGGTAGCCGTGCACCGCCGCCCACCACGACGACATGCCGTCGACGAGCTCGCGGCCGTCCGCGAGCTTCAGCCGCACCCCGCTCGCCTCGGAGACGAGCAGCGGCGCCACCCGTCCCGGCATCGGCGCGTACGGATGCCACACGTGCGCGGCGTCGAGGGCGAGCAGGTGATCGGGGCTGGTGTCCACGGGCCGACCCTACGTGCCGCCCCGCCCGCTCCGCGCACAAGAGCTCAGCGGAGCAGCACGGGCAGCGTCTTGACGCCGTGCACCAGCGGGCTCGTGCGGTAGACCAGGTCCTCCTCCGGCACGGCCGCTCGCAGCTGCGGGAACCGCGCGAGCAGCGCCGTGAGCGCGATCTCCGCCTCCATGCGCGCCAGCGGGGCGCCGACGCAGTAGTGGATGCCGTGGCCGAAGGCGAGGTGGCCGCCGGCTGCGCGCGTGACGTCGAGGTCGGCCGGGTCGGGGAAGCGGCCCTCGTCCCGGTTGGCGGCGAGGAGCGAGACCTGCACGAACTCACCCGCGGGGATCTTGTGGTCGCCGACCTCCACGTCCTCGACGGTGTAGCGGAGGGTGGCGATGTTGATGGGCCCGTCGAAACGCAGGAACTCCTCGACGGCGCCGGGCATCAGCGACGGGTCCGCCACCAGCTTCGCGCGCTGCTCAGGCGCGCGCAGCAACGCCAGCACCGCGTTGCCGATCAGGTTCACGGTGGTCTCGTGGCCCGCGACGAGAAGCAGGAACGCCATCGCGACGAGCTCTTCCTCGCTCAGCGAGTCGCCCTCGTCGGTCACGTGCACGAGCCCGGACAGCAGGTCCTCGCCCGGTTCCGCGCGCTTCTGCGCGACGAGCGCCACGAGGTAGGTGTGCATGGCGATCGCGGCCGCCTGCATCTCCTCGACGTCGCCCGCACCCAGCAGGATGTTGGACCAGCCGGTGAACTCGCCGCGATCCGCCTCGCGCACGCCGAGCAGCTCACAGATCACGGTGATCGGCACCGGGCCGGCGAACGCCGCCATGAGGTCGACCTGCTCGTGCTCGGCCATCGCGTCGAGCAGCTCCGTGGTGATCTGCTCGATCCGCGGACGCAACCCGGCGATCGCGCGCGGGGTGAAGGCCTTGTTCACGAGCTTGCGCAGCCGCGAGTGGTCCGGCGGGTCGGTGTTGAGCATGTGCGCGCCGAGCAGCTGACCGAAGTTCCGATTGATGTTCTCGGCCCCGACCTTCGCGATCATCAGGTCGTAGGCGCCACGGTTGTCCTTGCTCAGCCGCGGGTCCGCGAGCAGCGCCCGCGCCTCGTCGTAGCCGGTCACGAGGTACGACGGCGTGCCGCGCGGCATCCGGATCGGGCACACGGCGCCTCGCTCGTGCAAGTGCCTCAGCGTCTCGTGCGTGTGCTGCATGAACTCGTCGTCGATCACGGGGATTTCTTCGACGGCCACTTCGCCCCCAAGGTTTCCGTCTGATTGGTCGGTGCTTCCCAGTATGCCCACGCGCCGGTGTGCTGCGTGTGGCCCGAGGGCAGGATGGTTTTCCGTGCGCTACCGACCGATTTCCCCCGACGTCCTGGCCGCCGAGCTGACCGAGCGCGTCGCGGCCCTGCCGCACCGCCGGCTGGCGGTCGCCGTGGACGGCGCCGACGGTGCCACCGACACCGCGGGCCTCGCCGACGCGCTCGTGGACCCGTTGCGGCTGCTGGGCCGCGCCGCGGTCCGTATACCCGCACGCGGGTTCCTGCGCCCGGCGTCGCTGCGGTTCGAGCACGGCAAGCGCAACCCCGACGCGCGCTACACCGACTGGCTCGACCTCGGCGCCCTGCGGCGGGAAGTTCTCGACCCGCTCGCCGGCGTTGGCAGCGGCGAGGTGCTGCCGGCGCTGTGGGACACCGAGCGCGACCGCGCCACGCGGATGGCGCGCGTGCCCGTGCCCGAAGGCGGCGTGGTCCTCGTCAACGGCGAGTTCCTGCTCGGCGCCGGCCTCGCGTTCGACCTCGTGGTGCACCTGTGGCTCTCCCCCGCCGCGCTGCACCGCCGCCTGCCCGACGACGACGCGTGGGCGCTGCCCGCGTACGAGCGGTACGAGTCGGAGGTCGACCCGAGCGCGCTCGCCGACGTCACCGTCCGTGTCGACGACCCGCGGCACCCGGCCGTGTACGAGCCCTGACTTCGTCGACCTAGCGCACGGCGGCGACCGGATCGCCGTCCAGCAGGCCGGACAGGCGCTGCGCCATCGTGTCCCAGCGCCAATTCTCCGTGACCCACGCGCGCCCCGCCTCGCCCATTCGCCGGGCCCGTACGGGGTCGGCCAGGAGGGCCTCGAGGGTGTCGCGCAGCTGGCCGACGTCACGGCCGTCCACGACGTGGCCGGTCACCTCGTCGAGCACCGCCTCGGGCGCGCCGCCCGACGTGCCGGCCACCACGGGCAAGCCGGTCGCCGACGCCTCCAGGTAGACGATCCCCAGCGCCTCCACGTCGAGCCCCTTGCCGCGGGTGCGCGCGGGCATCGCGAAGACGTCGCCCGCGTTGTAGTGCGCCGGCAGCTCGGCCCACGGCACGGAGCCGGTGATGACCACGTTGGCGGCCACGCCGAGCTCGGCAACGAGCTCCGTGAGCCGCTTGCGGTACGGACCGCCGCCGACGAGCAGCAGCGCCACGTCCGGCACGCGCTTGCGCAGCTCCGGCAGCGTGCGGATGAGCATGTCCTGGCCCTTGCGCGGCACGAGCCGCGAAACGCACACGACCGTCGGCCGGTCGCCCAGGCCGTGGCGGGCGCGGATCTCCTCGCGCGCCCCCGCGTCGGGCGCGAAGAGCGTGGTGTCGACGCCGGACGGCAGCATCTCGAGCCCCGCCATCGGCCCGAACGCCGCGCCGAAGCGGCGGCGCGTGTACTTGCTGACGTAGGTGAGCACGTCGACCGTGTCGCCGATGCGCCGCAGCGCCTGGCGCGAACCCGGCAGCATCGACCAGCCGACCTCGTGCCCGTGCGTGGACGCGACGACCCGCCTCGCGCCGGCCTGGCGCAGCGGGTGCCCCAGCAGCGCCAGCGGTGCGGCCGCACCGAACCACACGGCTTCGCAGTCGCGGGCCCGCATGATCTGCTTCGCGCGGCGCAGCACGTCGGGCGTCGGCAGCATCAGCGACGTCGGGTGCCGCACGACCTCGAACGGCGCCTCGGCGTCGAAGTCGACGTGCGAGCCGGCTTTCCCTTCCCACGACGGCGCATAGACCACCAGGTCGTCGGCCGGAAGCCGCGTGGCCAGCGAGTTGAGGTAGTTCTGGATCCCCCCGGGCCGCGGCGGGAAGTCGTTGGTCACGAGCAGCGTCCTCAGCACACGGGCAGGCTACTGGGCACGCTCGCCGGCGCTGTGGGCCCACCAACGACGACGGGGCGGCACCGCGTGCGCGGTACCGCCCCGTCGTCAGGGAAGGGTTGCTGCTCAGCTGCTGGGGCGGCGGGCACCCACGTACTGGCTCTGCAGCGGCGAGATCTTCACGACGTCGCCGGTGGTCGGAGCGTGCACCATCTTGCCTTCGCCGATGTACATGCCCACGTGGGAGACCGGAGTGTAGTAGAACACCAGGTCGCCCGGCTGGAGCTGGCTGCGCGGGATCGGGGTGCCGAAGGTCGACTGCTCCCGGCTCGAACGCGGCAGCGTGATGCCCGCCTGCCGGTAGGCCCACTGCATCAGGCCCGAGCAGTCGAACGTGCTCGGTCCGGTGGCGCCCCACACGTAGGCGTCGCCGAGCCGGCTCAGCGCCGCGTCCACGGCCGCCTGGGCCGCGGGCCCGGGCGCCTTGATGTTCACGGGCGCGTCGCTGCCCTTGTCGCCGCGCAGGGCCTGGTCCAGCGACGACAGCTCCGGCTCGGTCTTCTTGAGCTCCGCGATCTGGTCGTTGAGCGTCTTCTGCTTGGTCTTGATGTCGTTCGCGAGCTTCGCGGCCGCGTCACGGGCGTCCGTCGCGCGCTTGGCGGCGTCGGCGGCCTGCTTCGTGGCGTCCTGAGCCTGCTTCACGGCACCGGCCAGCGCGTCGAGCGCGGCGTCCTTCTGGGACGCGATCTGGTCCAGCGCGGAAGAGCGCTCGAGGAACTCCTGCGTCGATGTGCCCGCGAGCAGCGCCGAGAGCTTGTTCATCTGCACGCCGCTGAGGAACGAGGCACCGGCGAACTTGTCGACGTCGACGCGGTAGAGCTTCTCGTTGTTCTCGGCCTGCTGCGCGGACTTCTTCGCGTTCTCGACGTCGGCGTTGGCCTTGTCGAGGTCCTTCTGGCGGGCCGCTTGGTCGTCCTGGGCCTTGAGAAGGTCTTCGTTGGCCTTTTCGGCCTGCGAGGCCAGATCGCGGTACTTCGCGAGGGCGCTCGAGCCGGAGTCGGGCGGGGTCTGAAGGGCGGGGATGGGAGCTGCGATGGCCGTGGCCGAGGGCTGGGCGATGGTGACCATGGCGATCACCGAAGCTGCCGCGAGGGCACCTGACACCACGCGCTTCACTGGATGCGACTGCACGGTCGCGCGTGTCTCCTTTGCTGTCGGGCCGCCGTCGGAACCTCGTGACGCCGAAGAGGTCGGGGGCCCTCTTCGCTGCGTCCACCCCGCGCGTTCCGGCCGCGTTTCACTGCAACAGCCTCACGCGCACGGTGTGGTTCCGGTGTTGGCTCCCCGACAAAGCCTTTTCCGGCGGCGATCTCGCGTCGCCGTCTTGCCGACGGCTGCTGGCCGCGAGATCTCGGACAGGTTACGAAAAGACCGTCACCGCGTCCACCGGGCCCCACATAAAAACTCTCCGTAGTTCGCCGAAACACCATCGGACCAGCGAGGGAGGGTTTGTGTGATCGCGGTCATACTCTGTGGTGTCAGAATTGCGTGAATTCGCTACCGACCGTTCATCCGACTAGATCGACCACTCGTCGCGTCGTTATCACCCACAAGTGTCACGCTGGCTTACGTTCGGGCTCCGAAACCAAGCGCAGCCGGGGCACCATCCCCGCCTCGGCGAGCGCGTCGACGGCTCGCCGTTCGTCCGCGTCCCACGCCAGGGCGACCGGCGGGCCGAGCAGCACGCTCACCACACAGTCGTGGCACGCGTGGCCCCGCACGGCGCAGCGGTCGCAGTCGACGACCAGCGTGTCGAGGTCCGCCGGGTCGACCTCGCCGAGATCGACGCTGCCGAGATCGACGTCGCCGAAATCAACGCTGCCGAGATCGAGGTCGCGATCGGCCGGTTCGTCGAAGTCGGTCCAGTCGGGCGGGTGGTGGTTCGTGTTCTCGGTCACGGGAGGCTCCTCACCGCAAATTGGCTGTCGTGCTTCCTGGGACGCACGGTAGGAGCCACCACCGACAGTTTCCGTCCCGCCGGCCTCAGCCGTCCCCCGGACGGGTCTCAGACGCGGCTCAGGCGGCTGACCAGCACCGCCGAGGGCGCCGAGTGCGCACCGGTCGCGCGGACCGAGTCGGCGACCGCCCGGTCGGACGTCGCGACGACCATCGGCCGGCCCTTCGGCTCGGCCGCCACGATCGAGCGGATCACGTCGTCGGCCAGCACGCCGCGGTCTGAGAACAGCACGCGCACGCCGCGCGGCACCGACGCCGGCACGGACAGCACGCCGGCCCCGTCGAACACCACCGTGACCTCGGCGCTCGTGCGCGCGGCGAGGGCGGAGAGCTGGTGGATGAGCCGGTCGCGCTGGTCGGCCAGCGCCAGCTCGGGATAGCCGGTCTTGGTGACGTTGTAGCCGTCGACGATGAGGTGCACGTTGGGTAGCGCGAGGTAGCGGTCGAGCGCCCCGACGTCCTGCACGCGCCCGCCCGGGCCGAGCCCCGACGTGGCGCCGCGCACCATGTCGGCGGGCCGCGCGCCGCGGTCGCTCAGCATCAGCTCGCGGCGCAGACCGGTCACGGCACCGTCGATCGTGTCGACGAGCAGCGCCAGGCGCACCTCGTCGGCTTCCCGGGCCTCACGAGCCGACTGACGGGCGATCTCCGCATCGGCGACCGCCCGCTCCGCCCGCGCGCGCTCGGCCGCCACGCGGCGACGCTCGCGGTCCAGCTGCGTGGTCAGCGCGTCGATCTCCTCGGCCTTCGCCGTGCCGCCGCGCGCGACCTCGGCGAGGGCCTGCTCGGCTGCGTCGCGGGCGTTGCGCAGCTGCACACCCTGCTCACGCAACCGGCGCAGCAGCTTCTCGACCTCGGCCTCGCGTTCGCCGCGAGCGGCCTCCACGGCGCCGCGCGCCTGGTCCAGTTCCCCCCGCAGCTCGGCGAGCTCCGCCTCGAGCTTCTGGTTCCGAACCAGCGCGGCGTCGCGTTCGGCCCGCAGCGCCGTCTCTTCCGCGTTCTTCGCGACGAGCCGCACGCGCCCGGCCGCGCCCGACTCCCCCAGCAGCACGGCGGCGGCCGCGCCGACGACGGAATCGGCGGCGTTGGGATCCAGCGCGTCGGTGCGGTGCTCGCGCAGCCACTCGATCACGGCGGTGCGGAACTGCGCGGAGTCGCCCAGCGCGGCCAGCAACGCCGCGCCGCCGAGCTTCGCGCGCTTCGCGGGCGCGAACTTCGCGACGGGACGCAGCTGCCGCGGCACGTCGGTGGGCGGCAGCTTCGCGACGGCGGTGGCCGCCAGCTCGGCGATGCGCTCGCGCACGGCGTCCGGCAGGCCCGTCCAGGAAGCGGGCTCGGGCGCCGCCGTGTCGGCTTCGGGGATCTCGGCCGCGCCGGTCTCGGCCGGCACCGCGGTCGCGTCAGCCCGCGCCGGCACGGCCGAGGGGCCGGCGGCCTCCTCGGGTGCGACCGGATCCACGGGCTGGGGGTGCATTGGACCAGGGTAGGCCCCAGGGCCGGATCGCGCGCCGCTGGTCACCGGACGTGGGACCCACCCCACCAGGCACCCGCGCCACACCCGTCACACGGATCGCGCCGTCCGGGATTGTCGGTGGGCGGTCCTAAGGTGCGCGATCATGGACACCCGACCGCGGCCCGGCCAGGCGCAGCTGGCCTTCGACGAGCTCGGCACCCCGTTGCGGGACATCACGTTCGTCGTCTTCGACCTCGAGACCACGGGCACGAAGCCGGGACCGGACGCGATCACCGAGATCGGGGCCGTGAAGGTGCGCGGCGGTGAGGTGGTGGCCGAGTTCGCGACGCTGGTGAACCCGGGTTCGCCGATCCCGCCGCAGGTGGTGGAGCTCACGGGCATCACGCAGGCGATGGTCTACGACGCGCCGCGCATCGAGCGCGTGCTGCCCGCGTTCCTCGAGTTCATCTCCGGCGCGGTGCTCGTGGCCCACAACTCGGGGTTCGACACGGGCTTCATGCGGGCCGCCTGCGAAGGCCACGGCTACGTCTGGCCGCGCGCCACGGTGATCTGCACGGTGAAGCTCGCCCGGCGCGTGATCCCGCGCGAGGAGGCCCGCAGCTACCGGCTTTCGAACCTGGCGATGCTGCTCGGCTCCCGCACCCGGCCCACGCACCGCGCGCTCGACGACGCCCGTGCCACCGTCGACGTCCTCCACGCGCTGCTGGAGCGGGTCGGCAACGTCGGCGTGCACACGGTCGAAGAGCTCGTGGACTACCTGCCCGAGGTGACCACCGCGCAGCGGCGCAAACGCCACCTCGCGGCCGACCTGCCGGCGCGGCCCGGCGTGTACCTGTTTCGCGGCCCCCGCGAGGAGGTCCTCTACGTCGGCACCGCGCGGGATCTGCGCCGGCGCGTGCGGCAGTACTTCACGGGCTCGGAAAGCCGCGGGCGCATCCGCGAGATGGTGGCGCTGGCCGAACGCGTGGAGGCCATCGAATGCGCCCACTCGCTGGAAGCCGAGATCCGCGAGCTGCGGCTCATCGCGGCCCACCGGCCGATGTACAACCGGCGCTCGAAGAACCCGCACCACGCGTGGTGGGTCGGACTCACCGACGAGGCCTTCCCGCGCCTGTCCGTGGTCCGGCTGCCGCGCGAAGGCACCCTCGGCCCCTTCCGCAGCCAGGCCGATGCCCGCACGGCCGCCGACACGCTCGCGGGCGCCGCCGGGCTGCGCACGTGCACGATGCGAATCTCGGCGCGCGGCGGCTCCGCGACCCCGTGCGTGCTCGCCGAGCTGGGCCGCTGTGGCGCGCCGTGCGCCGGCCGCCAGAGCGTGGACGACTACTCCCCCGCCGTCGTGGCCGCCCGCGACCTCATCTCCGGTCACGACGGGCGTCCCCTGAAGATCGCCGCGGCTCAGCTCGACCGGCTCTCGGAGGGCCGGCACTACGAGCAGGCCGCACGCCATCGCGACGAGCTGGCGGACCTCGTGCGTGCCGTCGGCCGGTCCCACCGGCAAGCCGCGCTCGCCGACATCGCCGAGCTCATCGCCGCCAACCCGGACGGCAACGGCGGCTGGGAGCTCTCCGTGATCCGCCACGGCCGCCTGGCGTCCGCCGGCGTCGCCCGCCGCGGAGTCCCGCCGATGCCGGTGGTGGAACACCTGGTCGCCGCCGCGGAGACGGTGCTGCCCGGCGAAGGGCCGTTGCGCGGCTCGTCGGGAGAAGAAGTCACGGTGCTGCTGCGCTGGCTCGCCCGGCCCGGCGTGCGGCTCGTGCGCACCACGCGGCCCTGGGCCGAACCCACCGCCGTCGCCGGGTGGCGTGGTTGGCTCGATCTGGCCGCCGGTGCCCGGACGCTGGAGCGGGTGGCGGGGTGATGAAGGCTACGATCAGCGCTCGTCGGGTACCGCCAGGGAGTGGAGGAACGCTGTGATCACGGCGATCGTGCTGATCAACGTAGAGGCCGAGGAGATCCCGCAGGCCGCACAGGCGATCGCGGACCTCGAAGGGGTCAACGAGGTCTACTCGTGCGCCGGTGACGTCGACCTGATCGCCACTGTGCGCGTGAAGGCCCACGAGGACCTGGCCGACCTCATCCCCGGCCGCATCGGCAAGGTGAGCGGCGTGCTGGACACCGTCACGCACATCGCGTTCCGCTCGTACTCACGGGCCGACACGGACTCCGCGTTCGAGATCGGCGTCGAAGGCGCCTGACACCTGCGAACGGCGAAGGCCCCTCCGACCCGAGACGGGTGGAGGGGCCTTCGCCGTGTCAGCGGGAACTCAGTGCCCGGAGCCGCGCGAATCCGACGGCTGGGCGCTGGTCAGCTGCGGGCTGCCCAGCTTGGAGGTGTCGCCTTCGGCGGCCTGGCCGTGCCCGTCGCCGTTGCCTTCGTGGGCAGCGCGCTCGAGAGCGGCCGACTCCTCCGGCGGGTCCGCGGTCCAGAGCGAGCCGGGGACGGCGTGCCCGGCGGTGCCGAGCTTGTTCATCTTCTTCGGCACCGGCGCACCCTGGTACTCGAGCGGCACCGCGTGGCCGTGGCCGTCCACGCCGCCCAGCGGCTGGTGGACCTCGATGAACTCACCGTGCGGCAGGCGCTTGATGATGCCCGTCTCCACGCCGTGCTCCAGCACCTCGTGGTCGGCCCGCTGCAGACCCAGGCAGATCCGGTAGGTGATGTAGTAGGCGATCGGCGGCACGATCAGCACGCCGATGCGGCCGGCCCACGTGGTGGCGTTCAGCGAGATGTCGAACTGGTCGGCGATGATGTCGTTGAAGCCCGACAGCTCGATGACCAGGAAGAACCCGAGCGCCATCATGCCCAGCGCGGTGCGGACCGGTGCGTCGCGCGGCCGCTGGAGCAGGTTGTGCGCCGCGTTGTCCTTCGACAGCTTGCGCTCCAGGAACGGGTACGCCAGCAGCAGCCCGATCAGCAGCGGCATGCCCACCGCGCCGGGGAAGAACACCGCCGGAATCGTGTAGTTCCCGAGGTAGACCTCCCACGCGGGCCAGATGCGCAGCATGCCGTCGGCCCAGGCCATGTAGAAGTCGGGTTGCGAGCCGGCCGACACCATCGAGGGGTTGTACGGCCCGAAGTTCCACACCGGGTTGATCTGGAACAGGCCCGACATCAGCGCGATGACACCTGTGACCAGCGTGAAGAACGCGCCGCCCTTGAGGGCGAAGTACGGCATGATGCGCACGCCGACGACGTTGGTCTCCTTGCGCCGCACGCCCGGGAACTGCGTGTGCTTCTGGTACCAGACCAGCGCCAGGTGCACACCGATCAGCGCGAGCATGATGCCCGGGATCAGCAGGATGTGCAGCGTGTACAGGCGCGGGATGATCTGGTCGCCCGGGAACTCGCCGCCGAACAGCGCCCAGTGGATCCAGGTGCCGATGACCGGCACGGAGAGCACGATGCCCGACAGCGTCGCGCGGATACCGGTACCGGAGAGCAGGTCGTCCGGGAGCGAGTAGCCGAAGAAGCCTTCGAACATGCCCAGGACCAGCAGCAGGCCACCGATGATCCAGTTGGCCTCACGCGGCTTGCGGAACGCGCCGGTGAAGAAGATCCGGAACATGTGGATCATCATCGAGGCGACGAAGATCAGCGCCGCCCAGTGGTGCAGCTGGCGCACGAAGAGGCCGCCGCGCACGTCGAACGAGATGTCCAGCGTGGTGCGGAACGCCTGCGACATCTCGACGCCCTGCAGGTTCTGGAAGCTCCCGTGGTAGGTGACTTCCTGCATGGAGGGGTCGAAGAACAGCGTCAGGTACACACCCGAGAGCAGGATGATGATGAAGCTGTACAGCGCGATCTCGCCCAGCAGGAACGACCAGTGCGTGGGGAAGACCTTGTTCATCTGGTGACGCAGGCCCTTGGCCAGCTTGTACCGCTGGTCCGCATTGTCCGCGGCCTCGCCGAGGTGTTGCTCCAGCGCGCTCGTGCCCTTGGTGGGCGTGGTCAGTGAGCTCATGACTTACGCTCCCAAAAGGCCGGACCGATGGCCTCGTTGAAGTCGCCCCGTGCGATCAAGTATCCCTCTGAGTCAACCGTGATCGGCAGCTGGGCCAGCGGACGCGTCGCCGGGCCGAAGATGGGCTTGGCGTAGTGCAGGGCGTCGAACTGCGACTGGTGACACGGGCAGAGGATGCGGTTCGTGCGCTGCTCGTACAGGGAGGTCGGGCAGCCGACGTGGCTGCAGATCTTCGTGTACGCGTAGTAGTCGCCGAAGTTGTAGTCCTCCTGGCCCTTCCGCTTCACCACGCGCGCGGCGTCGGTGGGGCGCAGCCGGATGAGCATCACCGGGTTGTCGACGCGGGTCAGCGCGGCGGCCAGCGCCTCGCGGTTGCCCGCCTCGGTCTTGCGGTACGGGAACACCGTCTCCATGCCGCCGGCGTCGAGGTCTTCGACGCGCAGCAGGGTCACGCCCTTTTCGACGTCGTCATCCAGGCTGCCGGTGTTGGCGCGCAGGTAGACGACCTCACCCGGGTGCTGCGGCTGCCAGCCGGTGTGCCACAGCGAGTTCTCGTTGTCGGTGTCCTTCCACGGGTCCTTGATGAAGGACGCCAGCGGCAGGGCCGCGACCGCGAGACCCAGCACACCGGCACTCGCGCCGGCCGTGCGCTTGATCAGCGACCGGCGGGCGATGGTGCTGCGGGCCCCGGCGTCGGCCAGGTGCGCGAGGATCGTGGCGCGGTCGACCTCGGCCGACGGGCCGTCGCTGCGCTGCTGCACCGCGTTCTCCTGCGGCACGAACTTCTTCGTGTACAGGATCACGCCGATGCCGAGCGCGAGCACCGCGATGCCGAGCGTGACGCCCAGCGCCGGGGTGTACAGGCTGTAGGTGGCGTGCCCGCTCGCGTCGCTCGGGTCCTTGTACTCCCACCAGTGCGGCCACGCGACGACCACGACGAACGCCAGGCCCGCGAGCGCGGACAGGGCGAACCAGAACGCGACGAGCCGCTGCGCGCGGCGTTCGGCGCGGGTGTCCTTGACCGGCCACGGTTCCGGATAGTCGACGATCTCGACGCCGTCCAGCTGACCGCCCAGCTTGAGCAGCTGGTCGCGGTCCATCTTGGCCAGTTCCGCCTCCGAGGGCGGCTGGGGCCCTTCGGCACTCATGCCTTCGATCCAATCCACAGTGTGATGCCCACGAGCGCGACAATTCCGACGACGAAAGCGATAAGGCCTTCGGAAGCGGGACCGAACCCGCCGAGGCCGTTACCACCCGGGTTGTTGTTGCCGTCTGACACCGACTTTACATAAGCGATGATGTCTTTCTTCTCCTCCGGGTTGAGCTGCCGGTCGGAGAATTTCGGCATGTTCTGCGGCCCCGTGAGCATCGCGTCGTAGATCTGCTCTTCGGTGGCCGGGTCGAGGTTCGGCGCGTACTTGCCCGCGGAGAGCGCGCCACCGCGACCGGTGAAGTTGTGGCACGACGCGCAGTTGAGGCGGAACAGCTCGCCACCGCGCGCCGGGTCGCTGCCGCGCAGCGCGGCACCGGTCTCGTCGGGGCGCTGCGCGCCGCCGCCGTGGGCCTGCACGAAGGCGCCGACGGCGTCGATCTCGCTCGGCGTGAGCTTCGGCGGCTTGCGCTCGATCTGCGCCTCCTGGCGCGCGGCAGGCATGCGACCGGACGAGGTCTGGAAGTACACGGCCGCGTCGCCGACGCCGATGAGGCTCGGACCGCGGTCCTGCACGCCCTCGAGGTTCTTGCCGTGGCACTCGATGCAGGTGTTGTTGTAGACCTGCTCGCCCTGCCGCAGCAGAGCCGGGTCGCCCTGGGCCTGCGCGGTCTGGGGCTCGGGCGCGAACACGGCGTACAGGGCGCCGGCTCCCACCAGCGCGACACCGAGTGCGAGCAGGCCGGCGAAACGCCTGCGCAGCTTCGAACGCGCGCGGAACCGGCGCTCCGGGGACTTCTTGCTGGTGGTCATCTTGCGGCAACCCTTGCTGTCAGTTCAGGCCGATGGTGGTGGCGGCGGGCGGGATCAGGGGAGGATGTAGATCACCGCGAAGAGGCCCACCCACACGATGTCGACGAAGTGCCAGTAGTACGACACGACGATCGCCGAGGTGGCCTGCGCGGGCGTGAACTTGCTGAGCTTGGTGCGGATCAGCAGGTACACGAACGCGATGAGCCCGCCGATCACGTGCAGGCCGTGGAAACCGGTGGCGAGGTAGAACACCGTGCCGAACGGGCCGGACGGGATCGTGAGTCCCTCGTTCACCAGGTTGTGGTACTCGTTGGCCTGGCCCGCGACGAAGATCGCGCCCATGATCAACGTGACGATGTACCAGCGCCGGAGCCCGTAGACGTCCCCGCGCTCCGCGGCGAACACGCCGAACTGGCACGTCAGCGAGGACAGCACCAGGATCACCGTGAACGGGATCGCGTACGGGATGTTGAGGTGGAATTCCTCGCCGTGCAAGGGCGGCGGCCAGGGTGCGCCGGCCGCGTTCTGCGCCTTGACGGTGAAGAACATGGCGAACAGTCCGGCGAAGAACATCAGTTCGCTGGACAGCCACACGACTGTGCCGACGCTGACCATGTTCGGCCGGTTCAGCGAGTGGACCCGCTGGCTGATGGTGGGAGCTGCCGTTGTCACGGATCGCATTATGTCCTCCCGCGCGGGCACCCCGCCCTTCGGGTCCACGGCGGGTCGTGGGAGCTTCGCATCACACCCGAACCCGGCACAGGCAGGAGCTACTCGTGAGTTTGCTCGGTCGGCTTCGTGACCTGGCCCGAAAGCGCGAAAGTCCCGGTCTGACGCCTGATGCGCCCGGTTTGGTGATCGTCGCGGAGGCGTTCGACCCCGCCGTGGCGGACTCGGCCGTGCTCACGAATTCACCCGGCTGGGTCGCGTCCGCCCCCGCGGTCTTCGTCCACCACCTGAGCCTGCCGCCCGAGCGCGTGGCCGAGGCGGCGGCGATCCTTGCCCAGGACGGGTGGGAGCTGCGCGAGCAAGGTCCCGACGGCGACCGAGTGCTGGTCCACGCCCTGCGGGTGCAGGTGCTCGACGCCCTGCACTGCGCCCAGGAACGGTCGCGAATGGCCGGTCTGGCGCAGCGCCTCGGCGGCGACGCGCTCGGCTGGGACGCGCGGCAACCGGGTGAGTCGCCCACCGCGTCCGCGTGAGATGCATCTCGGCCGATACGATCGCGAAGTTCCACCCGTGACGAGACGGAGGCGTGCTCAATGGGCGAGCAGACGAAGCGGATCCTGGTGTTCAGCCACAAGGCCGAGGTCCGCGACGCGATCATCAACGCCGTCGGCCGGCGGCCCGCCGCCGACCTGGGCCGCGTGGAGTACGTCGAGGCGGCCGGGATCGCCGACGTGCTGTCCGAGGTGGACGCCGGCACCGTCGACCTCGCGATCCTCGACGGCGAGGCCCAGCCCACCGGCGGCATCGGCCTGACCCGCCAGCTCAAGAACGAGATCACCGACTGCCCCCCGATCGTGGTGGCCGTGCGGCGCAAGGACGACCGCTGGCTCGCCACCTGGTCGCAGGCCGACGCCGTGCTGGTGCACCCACTCGACCCGCTGACCGCGGCGGAGACCGTCGCCGGCGTGCTGCGCGCCGGGCGCGTGCCCGCCGTCAACGGCTGAGCCGGGGATGGGCACCACCCCGGTCCCCCACACCTGGTCCGGCCTGCTGACGCAGCTGATCGGGCGCTCGGACCTGTCCGCCGACGACACGGCCTGGGCCATGGACCAGATCATGTCCGGGGCGGCCACGCAGGCGCAGATCGCCGGGTTCGCGATCGCGTTGCGCGCCAAGGGCGAGACGCCGGAGGAGATCTCCGGCATGGCCGAGGCGATGCTGGCGCACGCGCGCCGCATCGAGCTGGACGCGCCCGCCGTCGACATCGTCGGCACGGGTGGCGACCGGTCCAACTCGGTCAACATCTCCACGA
The DNA here is from genome assembly GCF_040689465.1 of Amycolatopsis sp. NPDC051373. Lineage (NCBI taxonomy): Bacteria > Bacillati > Actinomycetota > Actinomycetes > Pseudonocardiales > Pseudonocardiaceae > Amycolatopsis > Amycolatopsis sp. NPDC051373. The sequence goes on from NZ_JBFBAE010000003.1 coordinate 427,950, forward strand.
TGGCGACGATCGTCACAGCGGCTGCGGGCGCGCCCGTGGCCAAGCACGGCAACCGCAGCGCTTCGTCGAAGTCGGGCGCGGCCGACGTTTTGGAGACGCTCGGCGTCGCGATCGAATTGCCGCCGGACGCGGTGCACCGGTCGTTGCGTGAGATCGGCATCGGCTTCTGCTTCGCGCCCGCGTTCCACCCGGCGTTTCGCCACACCGGCCCGCCGCGGCGGGAGCTGGGCGTGCCGACGACGTTCAACCTGCTCGGCCCGCTCACCAACCCGGCCCAGCCGCGCAGCGCGCTGATCGGCTGCGCGTACGCGGACAAGACCCGCGTGCTGGCGGAAGTGTTCGCACAGCGCGGTTTCTCGGTGCTCGTGGCCCGCGGCGACGACGGCCTCGACGAGATCACCACCACCACGACCACGTCGGTCTGGGTGGTCTCGGACGGCACTGTGACCGAACGCAGCTTCGACCCCGGCGCGCTCGGCATCCCGCGCGCCACGGCCGAGGACCTGCGCGGCGGCGACGCGACCGCCAACGCCGAAGTGGTGCGCCAGCTCATGGCCGGCAAGACCGGTCCGGTGCGCGACGCCGTGGTGCTCAACGCGGCAGCCGCGCTCGCCGCGTTCCGGGGCTTCTCCGGTTCGCTGGAGGACGATCTGGCCACCGGACTGGAGCAGGCCAACCGCGCCATCGACTCCGGCGCGGCGGCGGCCCTCCTGGAGCGCTGGATCAAGTTCTCCTCGGCGTCTCGCTGACCCGACCACGACGAAGGCGGCACCGGAATCTTCCGGTGCCGCCTTCGTCGTGCGCGGGAGCGGCGCCGGGGACAAAAGCGGCTCAGGAGCCCTGGAAAGCCGCGCGGTAGGCGCTCGGGGTGGTTGCCCGCAGGCGCGTGAACTGGTGGCGCAGCGCGGCCGCTGAGGCGTAGCCGCAGGCGGTCGCGATGTCCTCGACGGACAGCCGGCCCTCCTCCAGCAGCGCCTGCGCGCGGTCGAGCCGGCGTTCGGTGAGCCAGCGGTGCGGCGTGGTGCCCGTGGCGGCGGAGAACCGGCGCAGGAACGTCCGCTCCCCCAGCCCGCTGCGGCGCGCGAGCTCCGCGACCGTGAACGGCCGGTCCAGCCGCCGTTCCACCCACTCCAGCGCCTCGGCGACCACGGCGTCGTCCGGCGAGGCGGTGGCGGGCAGCGGTGCCTCGACGAACTGCGCCTGCCCGCCCGCGCGGTGCGGCGCCGCGACCATCCGCCGCGCGAGCGTGGTGGCCGCCGCGACGCCGCGCAGCCGCCGCACGAGGTGCAGGCACAGGTCGACGGCCGCGACGGTGCCCGCGCTCGTCGACACGCCGTCGTCGTCCGCGTACAGCGCCTGCGGGTCCACAAGGGCCTTCGGGAAGAGCCTGCGGAAGTCCTGTTCGTACACCCAGTGCACCGTGCAGCGGCGGCCGTCGAGCAGGCCCGCGTAGCCGAGGGAGAACACACCTGCGCAGAAACCGGCGACCCACGCGCCGCGCTCCCTGGCGTCCCGGAGGACCTCCAGAACCGGTTCCGGCGGCGCCACCATGCGCGGTTCGCACGTCGGCACGATCAGCAGATCGGCCGACGCGGCGAAGTCCAATCCGGACAGTCCCGTGAGCCCGAAACCGGACCAGGTGTCCACTGTGTGGTTTTCGGCCCCCTTCGGCGAGCACACGCCGAACTCCCAGCCCTCGATTCCGTCCGCGCTGCGGTCGGTGCCGAACACCTCGCACGCGACGCCCAGCTCGAACGGTGAGACCCGGTCGGCCAGCACCACCGCGACCCGTTGCACATCCACGCACCCCAGCGTGTCACAAGTTTTGCGGTCGTTGTCATCTCTGACACTGTTCGCGCGGGGCTCGCGGGCCGAATCTGTGAGGCATGAAAAACCCCGAAACCCGCCCGGTCCTGCAGTGGTCGGCCGCCATGGCCCTGTCGGGCACGATCGGCGCGGTAGTGCTGGAAAGCGGTGCCGCCGCGCCCGCCGTCGCGTTCGCCCGCTGTCTCGTCGGCGGTGTCCTGCTCGTGGTGTGGTGCCTCGCGCGCGGCTATCTGCGCAGCTGGCGACCGTCCCTGCGCGACCTGCTGCTGGCCGCGCTGGGGGGCGTGCTGCTGGTGGCCAACTGGGTGCTGCTGTTCACGTCGTACACGCTGTCGTCGATCGGCGTGAGCACCGTCGTGTACCACACGCAGCCGCTCATCCTGGTGGGTCTGGCGGCGGCGTTCCTGGGTGAAAAAGTCGCGAAGACGCACTTGGCGCGGGCGGGCGTCGCGTTCGCCGGCGTGGTGGTGATCTCCCTTTCGGCGCACGGCGACGACGGGCAACCGGTGCGGTTCGCGGGGATCGCGCTCGCGCTGGGCGCGGCGGTGCTCTACGCCGGCACGTCGTTCGTGGCGAAGCAGCTCACCCACGTGCGCCCGCACCTGCTCGCGGCGGTGCAGCTGGCGGTGGGGACGGTACTGCTGGCCCCGGCGCTGGCGTTCACGCCGCTACCGCACTCGGTTCCGGGGCTGCTGTGGCTGGTGCTGCTCGGCACCGTGCACACGGCGGTGATGTACGTGCTGATGTACGCGAGCATCGGCAAGCTGCCCACCACGACGGTGGCGCTGCTGTCCTACCTCTACCCGGTGGTCGCGGTGGTGGTGGACGTGCTGGCGTTCGGCCACCGGCTGTCGTGGCCGGAGGGCCTGGGCATGTTGGCGGTGCTCGCCGCCGCGCTGGCACCCCAGCGCGGCGGCAGGTCCCGGTCGCGAACGGCCGGGGAAAGCGTCACTCGTGGTTCGGACCCGTGTGGTACTCGAACACCAGCCCGCCCACGGCGATGAGCAGGGCGACGAGCGCCATGACCAGCAGCCAGATGTGGAAGAACGCGAGCGCGAGACCACCCAGCGCGGCCGAGGCCGCCATGGCGATCGGCCAGTAGCTGCCCGGGCTGAAGAAGCCGAGCTCGCCCGCACCGTCGCTGATCTCGGCGTCCTCGCGGTCCTCGGGGCGCGGTTCGATCCGGCGGGACACGAACTGCATGTAGCTGCCCGCGAGGAACGCGAGACCACCGGTCAGGAATAGCGAGACGATGCCGACGGGCTCGGCCTTCTGGTCGGTCGCGTAGAGGGCGGTCATGACCCAGTAGATGACGGCCATGACGACGGCGAACGCCGCCACCATGTAGAAAATCCGGGCTTCGACCTTCATGGGACTTTCTCCCCTACTCCTCTGGTTCGCCGGAACCGGTCAGTTGGACGCGGTACGCGCGGTGCGGTCGGTGTTGAACGGCTGCGTGGTCACCGCGTGCGGGGTGCACAGCTCGCCGCAGTTCATCGCCGCCAGCGCCTCGGAAGCCGTGTTCGGCTGGCCCGTCTTCGGGTTCGTTTCCGTGCGCAGCTTGATGTACTGGTCGTACTTGTCCGGCGAGAGCGCGCGGACCTCGAAGTTCATCACCGAGTGGTACGTGCCGCAGAGTTCCGCACACCGGCCGACGAAGGAGCCTTCGCGGTCGATCGAGTTCTGGAAGGAGCTGTCCTGGTTGTTCTTCTCGGGGTCCGGGAAGACGTCGCGCTTGAAGTGGAACTCCGGGACCCAGAACGAGTGGATGACGTCGGTGGACCGGAGGCGGTACTCGATCGTCTTGTTCGTGGGGAGCACCAGCAGCGGGATCTCGCCGGAGGAACCGACGGTGCTGACCTGGCTGCCGTCCGGACGCTTCGCGTTCGCGTCGTCGTACTTGAACTCCCAGTTCCACTGGAAGGCCACCACGTCGACGGTCACGTCCGGGTCGGGCTTCTTGTCCAGGACGTTGCTCTCGGTCGTCGCGGTGAAGAAGAACAGCACGCAGACCATGATCGTCGGGACGACGACCGTGAAGATCTCGAGCGGGATGTTGTACTGGAACTGCCGCGGGAGGTCGTCAGGCCCCTCGACCGCAGAGTTCTTCTTCTTGCGGTGGAACGTCGCGGTCCAAAAGATCAGGGCCCACACGATGACACCGACGGCGAGCGCGGCGACGACCGTCCACGTCCAGAGGTTCTGCATCTCTTCGGCCTGCGGGGTGACCCCGACCGGCCAGCCGAATCGGAGGATCTCGTCCCCGGAGCAGCCCGTCGCGGTCAGCGCCACCAGCACGGCCAGCGCGGCGACCCGGCCGACACGCTTACTCCCGTGGGTGCGCGCTGGTTTTCCCACTGCGCCTCGCCCTTTCACCCAGAGCCTCCTCGACCGATCTTCGTGACAGGCGGAGCCTAGCCGAGTTCACGGTTCCCGCTGTCCAAGGGGTGACCACAACGCGCGCGCGTCCACCCGATGCGGTCCGCGGTGCACGGTTCGCGGCATACTGTGCCCTTCCCGGACCGGCGAAGACCCTGAGGTGTGTGAGTACGCGTGTGCGGCCTGCTTGGACTGATCTGCGGCACCGAGACCGACGCGGCGAACGCCCGTGAAGCCGTGGGCACGGCGATGCGCTGCCAGCGCCACCGCGGCCCCGACGAGCAGGACACCTGGGCCGACGGCGAGGTCGTCTACGGCTTCAACCGGCTGGCGTTCATCGACGTCGACCACGCCCACCAGCCGCTGCACTGGGGTCCGTCGGAGGCGCCGGGCCGCTACACCATGAACTTCAACGGCGAGATCTACAACTACCGCGAGCTGCGCGAAGAGCTCGCTGAAAAGTTCGGCGCGAAGTTCGAGACCGAAGGCGACGGCGAGGCCATCGTCGCGGCGTACCACTACCTGGGCGCCGACGCGGTGAAGAAGCTGCGCGGCATGTTCGCCTTCATGATCTGGGACTCCGCCGACAAGGTCGTGTTCGGCGCGCGGGACCCGTTCGGCATCAAGCCGTTGTTCTACTCCGCCGGCCCCCAGGGCGTGGCGTTCTCCAGCGAGAAGAAGAGCCTGCTGGAGCTCGCGGACACCCTCGGCGTGGCCCTGGAGCTGGACCGCAAGGCCCTGCAGCACTACCTGGTGCTGCAGTACGTGCCGGAGCCGGAATCGCTGCACACGGCGGTGCGCCGCGTCGAGTCGGGCACGTCGTTCCGCGTGGTGCCGGGCGGGCAGGTCGAGTTCACCCGCTACTTCCACCCGCAGTTCTCGGCGAAGCCCGTGAACGGCACCGGTGAGGCCGAGGAGCTGTACCAGCGCATCGCCGATGTGATGCGCGACTCGGTGGGCAAGCACATGATCTCCGACCCGGACGTGACGGTCGGCGCGTTCCTGTCCGGCGGCATCGACTCCACCGCCACGGCGACGCTGGCGAAGGAGCACAACCCGAACCTCATCGCGTTCACCACCGGGTTCGAGCGCGAGGGTTACTCCGAAGTGGACGTCGCCGCCGAATCGGCCGCGGCGATCGGCGTGAAGCACGTGGTGCGCACGGTTTCGGCCGACGAGATGATGGAGGCCCTGCCGCTCATCGTCTGGTACCTCGACGACCCGGTGGCCGACCCGGCGCTGGTGCCGCTGTGGTTCATCGCGCGCGAGGCCCGAAAGCATGTGAAGGCCGTGCTTTCCGGCGAGGGCGCCGACGAGCTGTTCGGCGGCTACACGATCTACAACGAGCCGATTTCGCTGGCACCGTTCGAAAAGGTGCCCGGCGGGGTGCGCAAGCTCATCGGCAAGGTGTCCACGAAGATCCCGGAAGGCACGCGGGGCAAGGACTTGCTGCGCCGCGGCGCGCTGCCGCTGGAGGACCGCTACTACGGCAACGCCCGCAACTTCCGCGACGACCAGCTGCGCAACGTGCTGCGGACCTATCAGGACGGTGTGGGCTTCAAGGACGTCACCGCGCCCTGGTACGACGTCTCGCGCGGCTGGGACCCGGTGGCGCGCATGCAGCACGTGGACCTGTTCACCTGGCTGCGCGGCGACATCCTCGTGAAGGCCGACAAGGTCACCATGGCCAACTCGCTGGAGCTGCGCGTGCCGTTCCTCGACGCCGAGGTGTTCAAGGTCGCCGCTTCCATTCCCCTGGACCAGAAACTCGCGCACGGCACCACGAAGTACGCGCTGCGCCAGGCACTCGCGAAGATCATCCCGGCCCACGTGCTCAACCGGCGCAAGCTCGGCTTCCCCGTGCCGATCCGCCTGTGGCTGCGCAACGAGATGTACGACTGGGCGCGCGGCATCATCAACGATTCGAAGACCGACGAGCTGCTCGACAAGCCCGCCGTGCTGCGCCTGCTGGAGGAGCACAAGGCGGGCCAGCTCGACCGCAGCCGCCAGATCTGGGCGCTGCTGGTGTTCATGCTGTGGCACGGCATCTTCGTCGAGCACCGCATCAAGCCGGAGATTCCGGAGCCGGTGTACCCGGTGAAGCTCTGAGCTTCCGGCGTCCGGGGTGGCCAACGTCACCCCGGACGCCGTCCGGCAGCGGTTCCGCGAGGGCCGCGACGACCCCGGACACGACTGTGGCCGCCCCGGACGTCCGGGCGGCCACAGTCGTGAGGTGCGTCAGGCCGGCAGCACCGTGGCGATCTCGTCCGCCGCTTCCGGGCCGAACGCGTCGCCGAGGCGCGCCAGGACGTCGGTGCGGTCGAAGATCCACTCCTGCGTGCCGACGGTCTCCAGGACCAGCACCGCGATGAGCGAGCCGAGCTGCGCGGCGCGCTCCAGCTCCAGGCCGCCGTCGAGCGCGGCGAGGAAGCCGGCGCGGAAGCCGTCGCCGACGCCCGTCGGGTCGGCCTTGCCGCGCTCCGGGACGGCGCCGATCTGCAGGGCGAGGCCGTCGCGGCCGATGATCTCCACGCCCTTCTCGCCCAGCGTCGTGATGCGCATGCCCACGCGCTCCAGCACGTCGGCCTCGGTCCAGCCCGACTTCTGGAGCAGCAGCTCCCACTCGTAGTCGTTGCTGAACAGGTACTTGGCGCCCGCGATGAAGTCGCGCACCTGGGCGCCGTCCATGCGGGCCAGCTGTTGCGACGGGTCGACGGCGAAGGTGTAGCCACGCTGGCGGCACTCCTGCGCGTGGCGGACCATGCCCTCGGGGTCGTCCGGGCTGATCAGCACGAGACTCAGCGCGCCGGCGCGGTCGGCGATGGGCTTGAGCTCGATGTTGCGCGACTCGGCCATGGCGCCGGCGTAGAACGTCGCGATCTGGCACAGGTCCTCGTCGGTGGTGCACACGAACCGCGCGGTGTGCGCGACCTCGGACACGAGCACCCCGGAGGTGTCCACCCCGTGGCGCTCCAGCCACGACGCGTAGTCGGCCCAGTCGGAGCCCACGGCACCCACGAGTACGGGGTTCACGCCCAGCACGCCGAGACCGAACGCGATGTTGGCGCCGATGCCGCCGCGGCGGACGACGAGGTCGTCGGCCAGGAAGCTCAGGGAAACCCGGTGGAGCTGTTCCTTCACGAGCTGCTCGGCGAACCTGCCGGGGAAGTGCATCAGGTGATCGGTTGCGATGCTGCCGGACACGGCGATCCTGGCCTTGTCTGCCACCGGTTCTCCTCTGGCTGTCGTGTGCATGCGACTCTGGCGCGGTTACCCGCAGGTCATGACCCGTCCGGGTAGTTCCCACGCCTCGGCCGACACTACCGGCTGGTACCGCTTTCCCAGTCGCTGAAGGATCAATAGCGTTACGGAAGTGAACACGGCCACTGAACCGGAAGACCTCGGCGAGCTCATCGCCGATTGCGCCCACATCCCGTCCGCGCTCCGCAGCGAGGGACTCACCACCGACCGGATGCCGCACCCGCGGGCCGCGCGGCCGTGGCAGGTCGACGACGCCTGCCACGCGCAGGTCGCCGACCTCGACGCCTACGTCTGAGACCCCGGCACCCCACCTCCGAGCACGAAGAAGGGCCCCACCGACTCGGCGGGGGCCCTTCTTCGTGTCTGTGCTGGCTGAGCGCGCGGCTCAGTGGAAGCTGTCACCGCACGCGCACGAGCCGGTCGCGTTCGGGTTGTCGATCGTGAAGCCCTGCTTCTCGATCGAGTCGACGAAGTCGATCACGGCCTCGGACACGTACGGAGCGCTCATCCGGTCGACCGCCACGCGCAGACCGTCGAAGTCGCGGAAGAGGTCACCGTCGAGCTCGCGCTCGTCGAAGAACAGCTGGTAGCGCAGGCCCGCGCAGCCACCGGGCTGGACGGCGATGCGCAGGTGCATGTCGTCGCGGCCCTCCTGCTCGAGCAGGGCCTTCGCCTTGACCGCCGCGGCGTCGGTCAAGGTCACGCCGTGGGTCTCCTCGGCGGTCTCGGCCTGCGCCGCACCGGTCTGCTCAGCGGTCGTCATGGCACTCCCTCTAGGTCGAACTCACTGCGGGTACTTCTCGTCCGAAACAGTTCAACTCTCCGGGTACCCGATCTGTTCCCCCTCCATGGTTGCACATCGCACGACCTGCCGAACATCGTCGTGACGCCTGCAATACCCTGGTGAGGTGAGGTTCCTGCGCCGAAGCACCACCAAGACCCCCGCCGACGACGTCGACGCCGACGTGGTCGACCCCGCGTCGACCACCGGGAAGGCGTATACGCCGGGCAAAGGCCGGGCTACACCGTCGCGGCGGGAAGCGGAAGGGCGCAAGCGGGGCCCGGTCGCCCCGCCACCCACCAGCATGCGCGAGGCGATGAAGCGCAACAAGCAGCTCCGCAAGGAGAACCCGGTCAGCAAGGACGACCGCCGGGCGGCCGCCAAGCAGCGCCGCGAACGCATGATGTCGGGTGACGACAAGTACCTGCCCGTGCGCGACCGGGGCCCGGTCAAGGCGTACGTGCGCGACCTCGTGGACTCCCGCCGCAACATCCTGGGCCTGTTCATGCCGCTCGCGATCCTCGTGTTCCTCGCGCTGCTGATCCCGGTTCCCGCGGCGCAGCAGTACATCACCCTCATCTGCATGGCGATGCTGCTGGTCATGGCCATCGAGGGCGTGGTCAACGGCCGCAAGATCTCCCGTCTGGCCCGGGAGCGGTTCCCGAAGGAGCCCACCCGAGGCGTCGGCTGGTACGCTTTCGTGCGCGCGAGCCAGATCCGCAAGCTGCGGGTCCCGAAGCCGCGCCTGCGCCCGGGCGACCCGATCCCCGGCTGAGCGCTTTCGTGACGGCCGCCACACCTTCACGGGTGGGGCGGCCGTTGTCATGTCCGGCTGCTTGCCGGCGAGTACCCGGTGAGCGCTGTGCACGCACCTTGAACGCCGGCGCCGACCATCCGTGAGCACCACCACTTCCCGATCGGGGAGGTTCGTTAGCAACGCGAACAACCTCCGCCTAGGCTGAGCGGCATGGAGTTTCGACGACTCGGCCGCAGCGGCCTCAACATCAGTGAGATCTCCTACGGCAACTGGCTCACCCACGGGTCCCAGGTCGAAGAGGAGCAGGCCCAGGCCTGTATCAAGGCGGCGCTCGACGCCGGAATCACGACCTTCGACACGGCCGACGTGTACGCGAACACGGCGGCGGAGTCGGTGCTCGGGCGGGGCCTGAAGGGCCAGCGCCGGGAGAGCCTCGAGATCTTCACGAAGGTGTTCTGGCCGAGCGGGCCGAAGGGCCAGAACGACAAGGGCCTCTCGCGCAAGCACATCATGGAGTCGGCCACCGCGTCGCTGCAGCGGCTCGGCACCGACTACCTCGACCTCTACCAGGCGCACCGGTTCGACCACAACACGCCGCTCGAAGAGACGATGACCGCGTTCGCCGACCTCGTCCGCCAGGGCAAGGTCCTCTACATCGGCGTCTCGGAGTGGTCGGCCGACCAGATCACGCAGGGCGCGGCGCTCGCGCGTGAGCTGAAGGTGCCGTTCATCTCCAACCAGCCGCAGTACTCGATGCTGTGGCGCGTCATCGAGTCGCAGGTCGTGCCGGCGTCCGAGCGCGAAGGGCTCAGCCAGATCGTCTGGTCGCCGATCGCGCAGGGCGTGCTCACCGGCAAGTACAAGGCCGGCCAGCCCCTGCCCGAGGGTTCGCGCGCGACCGACCAGAACGGCGGCGCGAACATGGTCAAGCGCTTCCTCAACGACGAGACGCTGACCGCGGTCGCCAAGCTGGAGCCGCTGGCCGCGCAGGCCGGACTGAGCATGGCGCAGCTGGCCGTGGCGTGGGTCCTGCAGAACCCGAACGTCGCCTCGGCGATCATCGGCGCCTCCCGCCCGGCGCAGGTGCACGAGAACGTCAAGGCCGCCGGCGTGAAGCTCGACGCCGACCTGCTGACGGCGATCGACGAGGCGCTCGAGTCCGTTGTCGAGCGCGACGCGTCGCTGACCCGCAGCCCGTCGCTGTGATCTGTCCCGCTGGGCAGCCTGTTCAGCGGGACAGCAGCCGCTCGGCCACCGCGAGGTCGTGCGGGTAGGTGATCTTCAGGTTCTCCGCGCCGCCGGGCACCCAGTGCACCGGCAGCGCGGAGAACCGTTCCATGCACGAAGCCGTGTCCGTGCCCAGGAAGCCCTCGGTCTCGGCCTGTTCGTAGGCCGCCAGCAGCGGCTCGGCGCGGAAGCCCTGCGGCGTCTGCACGCGGATCGCGCCCGGCAGCGGCGCGGCGACCGAACCGTCGGCGGCCATCGAGACCACGTCGTCGGCGGCCAGCCCCGGCACTGCGCCGCCGAACTCGCGGGTCCGGGCGAGGACGTCGCCGATCAGAGCGGGAGTCGCGAGCGGGCGGGCGGCGTCGTGGATGAGCACGGCGTCGACGGCGCCCGACTCGATGCGCGGGGCGAGGTGGCGCAGGGCGTTCAACTCGGACCCCTGCCGCGTCGCACCCCCGGTGACGACCTCGACCTTCCCCGGGTGCGCGGCCAGCACCTCGTCGGCCAGCTCGGTGTCCTGCTCGCGGATCACGAGCACCAGCACGCCGACCTCGGGCACCGCGGCGAACGCCGCCAGCGACCACTCCACGACCCGGCGGCCCGCCATCGGCAGGTACACCTTGTTGAGCGCGGCGCCGACCCTCGTGCCGGCGCCGCTGGCCAGCACGACCCCTGCCGCTGTCGTCTCCACGGTCGGCGACCCTACTGGGCCGCGTTCGCCGGGGTGTAGCTGAGGATCACCATCCCGTTGCCGAACACTTCGCTGCCGTTGAACGTGAAGCTCGCCTTCGCGGTGTCGCGGTAAAGCAGCTCGTCGGGCTTGGCCGCACCGGAGATCACGGGGTGCAGCCACACGCGCAGCTCGTCGAGCAGGCCGTTGGCCAGCAGCAGCCGGGTGACATCACCGAAGCCGTACTGCAGGATGTCGCGGTCGGTGCGCTCCTTGACCTCGCGCACCGCGGCCACAGCGTCACCGCCGGCACCGCCGAGCACGTGGCTGTTCGTCCACTGGGGATCGGTCAGCGACGAGGAGACGACGTACTTGTCGATCGAGTTCATCCGGTCGGCGAACAGGTCGGTGCCGGACCGCTGCGGCCACGCGGCGGAGAACCCGTCGTAGGTCTTGCGGCCCATGATGAGGGCGTCGCTGCGATCGAGCTGAGCCTGCGCGGCGGCGGTGGCCTCCTCACTGAAGTAGTCCCAGTGCCAGTCGGCCATGTTGGTGATGTCGCCGTCGAGCGTCATGAACGTGGCGTTGACGATCCTGCCCATCGGGTGCTCCCCTCCGTCCGGTTCCGCCCGAGGTGGGCGGCTCTCGAAGACGCGTCGAACGGTACCGCCGCGGTTCGACACGGTCGCGGAAGTTTTTTCTCCGGCGGCCGGTAGGTTGACCCGTGAGGACTCCCGCGAGAGAAAGGCCTGGCGTGGACGCGGACACCAGCATCGAGTTCGGCGAGATCGAACCACCCAGCGACCAGGCCCGGTCGGCGGCGATCGCCCTGCACGGCAAGCTCGTGAAGCCCGCGGGATCGCTCGGCCGGCTCGAGGAGCTCGGCGTGTGGATCTCGTCGTGCCAGGGCCAGGCGCCGCCGCGGCCGTTCACGCGGCCCCGGGTCGTGGTGTTCGCCGGCGACCACGGCATCGCGAGGAAGGGCGTGTCCGCCTATCCGGCGGAGGTCACGTCGCAGCTCGTCGGCACGATGCTGACCGGCGGCGCGGCCATCAACGTGCTCGCCGCCGCGGCCGGCGCCAGCGTGCGCGTGGTCGACATGGCCGTGGACACCGGAGAGTCGGCCATGCGCTCCATCGGCGAGTACAAGGTCCGCCGCGGCTCCGGCTCGATCGACGTCGAGGACGCCCTCACCGACGACGAGGTGCGCGCGGCCGTGCTCGCCGGCATGAAGGTCGCCGACGCCGAGGTGGACGGCGGCGCCGACCTCCTCATCGCGGGCGACCTGGGCATCGGCAACAGCACCCCGGCGTCCGTGCTGGTCGCCGCGCTCACCGGCACCGAGCCCGTGGCCGTGGTCGGGCGCGGTTCGGGCATCGACGACAACGCGTGGATGCGCAAGGCCACCGCCGTGCGCGACGCGCTGCGCCGCGCCCGCGTGGTCCTCGCCGACCCGCTGGCCCTGCTGCGCACCTCCAGCGGCGCCGACATCGCCGCCATGGCGGGCTTCCTGGCCCAGGCGGCCGTCCGCCGTACCCCGGTCGTCCTCGACGGTCTCGTCGTCTGCGCGGCGGCGATGGTGGCCGAGGAGCTCGCCCCCGGTGCGCGCCGCTGGTGGATGTCCGGCCAGCTCACCGGCGAGCCCGCCCACGCCCTCGCCCTGGAACACCTCGACCTCGGCGCGCTGCTCGACCTCGACGTCCGCCTCGGCGAGGGCACCGGCGCCGTCACCGCGCTGCCGCTGCTGATGATGGCCGCGCGCGTGCTCGCGGAGATGACCACGCACGAGCAGTCCGGAGTGTCCGGCCCGCTTACACCGGTGCCGGCTTCCTGAAGCCAGTCAACGAGAAGGGCCGCCCGGGACGAACCCGGGCGGCCCTTCTCGTGTCCACAGTGGATCAGATCAGCGGACGCATCCAGCCGTCCGGGAAGGCCAGGTCACCTTCCTGCATGCCGACCAGTTCCTCCCGCAGCTTCATGGTGATCGGACCCGGCTGCCCGTCGCCGATCGTGAACTCGCCACCGGCGTGCTTCACGTGCCCGACGGGCGTGATCACGGCCGCGGTGCCGCAGGCGAAGACCTCGGTCAGCTCGCCGGAAGCGGCGGCTTTCTCCCACTCGTCGGTGGAGATCCGGCGCTCCTCGACGCGGTGACCCGCGGTCTCGGCCAGCTGCAGCAGCGACTTGCGCGTGATGCCCGGCAGCAGCGAGCCGGACAGCTCCGGCGTGACCACGCGGGCGTCGGAACCCGAGCCGAAGACGAAGAACAGGTTCATCCCGCCCATCTCCTCGACCCAGCGGCGCTCCACTGCGTCGAGCCACACCACCTGGTCGCAGCCCTGTTCCACGGCCTGCGCCTGCGCCACGAACGACGCCGCGTAGTTGCCGGCGCACTTCGCCGCGCCGGTGCCGCCCGGCGCCGCCCGCACGTACTCCGTGGACAGCCACACGCTGACCGGCTTCACGCCACCGGCGAAGTACGAGCCGGCGGGCGAGGCGATGAGCGTGTACAGGTATTCGGTGGCCGGCTTGTTCACGCCGAGCCCGGTCGAGGTGGAGATCATGAACGGCCGCAGGTAGAGCGAGTCGCCCTTGCGGGTCGGCACCCAGCGCTCGTCGACCGCGATCAGCTCGCGCAACGACTCGAGGAAGACCTCCACGGGCAGCTGCGGCATCGCCAGGCGCTCGGCCGAGGCCTGGAAGCGCTCGGCGTTGGCGTCGGGCCGGAACGCGGCGACCGTGCCGTCGGCCTGGCGGTAGGCCTTGAGGCCTTCGAAGATCGCCTGCCCGTAGTGCAGCACCGACGTGGCCGGGTCGAGGGAGAACGGTTCGTACGGCCCGACCTTGGCGTCGTGCCAGCCGCGCTCCTCGCTCCAGCGCACCGTGACCATGTGGTCGGTGAAGTACAGACCGAACCCGGGCTTGTCGAGTACCTCGGCGACGCGCTCGGGAGTCGCGGGGTTCGGGTGCGGGACTCGGGAGAAGTGCGTCGCTGTCGTCATGGCCCAACTTTAGCGCTTGGTCGGAAGCGCGTTAGTCGGAAGACCTCCTGTTTCACGCGCCGCACACCCGCACGTTCGGTGCGTGAGACGCGGATGCCCTTACGATGGACAGGTGAGCTTCCCAGCGACCTCCCAGGGACGTCGACCCGCACAGCCGGGCGCCGGCCCCGACGTGAAGACCTTCGCGACCGCGGTGCTGCTGACGTTCGGCGTCGGCCTGCTCGGCATGGTGGGCTGGGCGCTGCTGGGCAGCGGCTTCGGCGCTGTTCTCGGCCTCGCCGCGGGCGGTTTCGGCGTCTACTGGTGGCGCAGCCTCCACGGCCAGGTGTTCGCACGGGACCTGCCGACTCGGTCGGTGATCATCCTGCTCGTGGTGAACGTCGTGCTCGCCGCGATCCTGTTGCTCACCGCGGCCTGAGCCTCGGTCCAGGAGTCACAGCAGCGCGGCCGGCAGTTCCGGCGCGGGCCACGACGGGTCCGGCCGGAAGTCCGTGTGCGTGCCGTCGAACGGGAACGCGCCGGCGTCGGCCAATGCCCCGATCCGCTCCCCCTCCGCGCGCAGCCGGTCGAGCTGCCCGGCCGTGAGCCGGCCGGCGGCGAGCGCTTCTTCTGCCTCGTCCTCGTCGTCCCAGCGCCAGCCGATACCGGGTGTCACCACTACGTCGAGCACGCCGTCGATGCGGTCCGGGCCGCTCGCGGTGCGCCCGAGCGGGATCTCGAGATTCACGTACCAGTCGCGGAACGTGCCGTCCGGCTCGAAGAACCACCACACCGAGGACCACTGGCCCTCGGGGATCATCCGCAGCGTCGAGGTGCCGCGCCACGTGTCGGGCACCGGCACACGCGGCACGCGGAAGCGCTCTTCCAGCGGGGCCTCGCGCATCGTGCGGCCGTCGGTGAGCCGGCTGCCGACGATCGGCGTGCCCATCGGGAGCCAGCCGAGCAGCACCTGCCCGTCGTCGGACACCACGCGCAGGGGGTGGTGCTGGCCGATGCTGCCGTCGGGCCGCAGGAAGCGTTCGACGACGGTCTCCCCCGACTCCCAGAGGTGATCACTCGCGGGCATGGGCGTCACGGTAGCGGCGGGCCCGCAGCACCAGCTCCAGCACGGTGCCGAGCCCGGCCACGACCAGCACCGCGTACGGCGTCGCGAACAGCGCCGCGGCCAGCGTGACGACGGCTCCCGCGGCGGCGAGCCAGCCCTTGTCCGGTGCGTACCGCTCGCGGGCGTCGGTGTACGTGGTGAGGGCCGCGGGGACCGTCGCGAGCACGACGACCACGGTGAGCACCGGCTGCAGCTGACCCGCGTCGGCGGCGTAGAGGAGGTCGCGGATCGACGTGGCCGAAAGCCCGAGCCGGTCCGGGCCGAGCTGCACGAGCGCGACGATCGTGACCAGCACCGCGAGCCCGCCGAGCGTCAGCGCGCGCAGGGTGACGCGGTCCGCGGCGACCGGCAGCAGGAACGGCAGCGTGACCACGGCCGCCACGATGACCCCGGCGACGTCCGGCGCGGCGATCGGCGAGGTCGTCACGACCGGGGCCACGACGGCGCACAGCACGATCAGCACCACCGCGGCGGCGATCAGCACGATCGTGAGCCAGCGGACCAAGGCGGCGGGCAGCCGCAGGCCGGCGAAATCGGTCACGGCGACCACGACCACGAGCCCGGCCGCCGCGTACGCGGGTTGCGCCGGGACGACGTACGCGCCGAAGACGATCGCCTGCACAGCCACCAGCGCCAGCCGCGTGATCCCGCCGGTCCAGCGCTCGGCCTGCGTGTCGCCGAGCGGGGGCAGCCGGGCCGTGACACCGGCGGCGATCGCCGCGAGCACGACGCCCGCCAGCACCCAGTAGCCGGCCCCGGCGGCCCCCACCGCCAGCACCACGAGGAGCCCGCCCCCGAGTCGCACGATGGTCCCCTCCCGACGTCCGGCCGCGCTTGTCATTAGCATGGCTCACGATCCGTCCGGGCACGTCGCCCGGTACCACCGCGAACGCGCGAGGAGCCAGAAGTGACCGTGCCGAAGCTTGCCCTGTCCGAGAACACCGAGGCGGCGCTCACCAAGACCCGCGCCGACGTGGTGGTGATCGGCACCCTCCAGGGCGAGGACGGCCCGGTGCTCGCCGCGGGCGCCGCGGGCGCCGACGCCGCGTTCGACGGCAAGCTCACCGAGGTGCTCGCCACGCTCGGCGCCACCGGCAAGGCCGAGCAAGTCGTGAAGCTGCCCACACTGGGCAAGCTCACCGCCGGCGTCGTGCTGGCCGTGGGCCTGGGCAAGGCGACCGACGGTGCCGTGACGGCCGAGCAGGTCCGCCGCGCCGCCGGTGCCGCCGCGCGGGCGCTGGCCGGCACGGAGCGCGCATTCGTCACGCTCTCGGCGCTCGACCTGCAGGCCGCCGTCGAAGGCACCGCGCTCGGCGCGTACACCTTCACCGAGTACCGCTCCTCGAAGGGCGACGCCCCGCTGGCCAAGGCCGACTTCGTCAGCCCGGAGGACGGCACCGCACGCGAGCACAAGGCGACGCTGAAAGCCGCCACCGCCATCGCGGAGTCGGTGATCATCACCCGCGACCTGATCAACACCCCGCCCAACGACCTGTTCCCGGCCTCGTTCGCCGACCGCGCGAAGAAGCTCGCCGAGGACAACGGCCTCGACTTCGAGGTGCTCGACGAGAAGCAGCTGAAGCGCAAGGGCTTCGGCGGCATCCTGGGCGTCGGCGGCGGTTCCGAGCGTCCGCCGCGTCTGCTGCGCGTGGGCTGGAAGCCGGCCAAGGCGAGCAAGCGCGTGGCGCTGGTCGGCAAGGGCATCACGTTCGACTCGGGCGGCATCTCGATCAAGCCTGCCGCGGGCATGGACCACATGACCTCGGACATGTCCGGTGCCGCCGCGGTGCTGGCGTCGGTCGTGCTGGCCGCGAAGCTGAAGTACCCGCTCGAGGTCACCGCGCACATCCCGCTGGCGGAGAACCTGCCGTCGGGCAGCTCCTACCGTCCGGGCGATGTCCTGACCATGTACGGCGGCAAGACCGTCGAGGTCCTCAACACCGACGCCGAGGGCCGCCTGGTCCTGGCCGACGCGATGGTGCGCGCCGCCGAGGAGAACCCCGACTACCTCATCGAGACCGCCACCCTCACCGGCGCGCAGGTCGTGGCGCTCGGCAACCGCACCGCCGGTGTGATGGGCTCCGACGAGTTCCGTGACCGCGTCGCGGGCATCATGCAGGCCACCGGCGAGGGCGGCTGGGCCATGCCGCTGCCCGAGGAGCTGCGCGCCGACCTCGACTCCCGCCTGGCCGACCTGGCCAACGTCACGGGCCACCGCTGGGGCGGCATGCTCGCGGCCGGCCTGTTCCTCAAGGAGTTCGTGGCCGAGGGCCTGCCGTGGGCCCACATCGACGTCGCGGGCCCCGCCTTCAACACCGGCGGCCCCTGGGGCTACACCGGCAAGGGCGGCACGGGCGTCCCCGTCCGCACCATCGCCGCCGTCCTGGCCGACATCGCCGACCGCGGCTGACCCGTTCTCGACGCCAGGCCCCTCACCGCGCGCGGTGGGGGGCCTTCTTTTGTGGCACCCTCGCGACCATGGACCGTGACGCCTACCTCGAAGCCGCGATCCGCGACGTCCTCACCGCCGACGAGCCGGCCCTCGATCGCCGCGTCGGGCACACCGCCCTGCTGCTGGCCACGGCGGGCGCCGACGCCGACCGGCTCGTCACGCACTGGCGCGCGGTCACGGGCCGCCCGGCCACGCAACTCGCCGACGACGCCGTGCGGGCGCGCGCGTGGGCGATGCTGTTCGAGGCGCGTGGCGACCGTCCACAGTGGGCGGACGAACTCATCCCGCTCGACCTCGACGCGGAAGAGCAGGCGCACCAAGCCTTCCTGACCCGCCGGGTGTCCGATCTGGACGATGTCCTCGACGGCTCCCCCGTCGCGGGCGTCGTGTCCGCCCTCGCCCCGGGCCGTCCCGACCGCGTCCGCACGGCCCTGGCGGAGGGCGACCTCGGGGCGTGGGCGGAGCTCGTTGCCTCTCACCCGGCCCCAGACGTCGCCGCACTGGCCGCGACGCGCGCGATCGCCTCACGGGTCGTCGCCGGCGCCGATCCACTCGACCTCGGACCGGACTGGCCCGATCAGTGCGCCGGCGCCCTGATCGCCGCGCTGCGCGAGCGCTACCCGACGCAGCCGGACAGCTGGCCGGAGCTCGTCGCGGCGATCATGCGCGAACGCGGCCAGACGGCTCCGCCACCGGCGTCCGAAGAAGACCTCCAAGAGGCCGAACGCCGGCTCACCACGACACTGCCCGCCGACTACCGCGAGTTCCTCCGCACGACGAACGGCCTCCCCGACGACGTCACCTTCCCGCGCCTGCTGCCCGCGCAGGAACTGCGCGCCGACAACGGTGTCGTCATCGTCTCCGACCCCGCACTCGTGCTGCTGACCGCGACCGGCCACGCCGTGGAGGTCGACCTCGCGTTCGGCAGCACCGCGCACCCGACATTCCGCGCGCTGCTCGAACACCACCTCGGCCTGCTCGAAGCGAGCCGCTAGACCTGGCCGCGCTTCTTCCGCTCCGTGTATTCACGCATGCGCTTGGGGTAACCGACCCGCGACACCTCATACACGGGAATCGACCGCTTCTCGCCGAAGTGCAGTGCCGCCTGGAGACTGCCGATGCGCCGACGGGTCCACTCGCCGTCGTGGGCGATGAGGACCACAGTGGCTTCCGTCACGGTGGTGCGGGGCTCGACGTAGGCCTCCACGCCACGCCGCGATGCGGCCCATTCCTCCAGGTGACGGGTGTCTTCGGAGGTGGCCTTGCGCATCGTTCCCGGACGTCTGCCGCCTCGGCCTCGCCGACGCAGCGAGTCGAAGATCCCCACTCCGACCACCTCTCTTCCTGCAGGAGTACGAACTCCATTATTCCCACGATCAGGTGTGGTCGGTGTCGCACGGCCGGGTTGGTCGGCCGGATCGGCGTAGTGACAAGATGGCTGGTGTCGCGCGCGCGGTTATACCGGGGCTGCGCGACGACCGAGCTTCACCCCTACACCGCTGCCGAGGAGTTATTGAAGTGAGCGACACCTCCGCCGACCTTGTGATCCTGGGAGGCGGATCGGGCGGCTACGCCGCGGCTTTCCGCGCGGCCGAGCTGGGCCTTTCCGTCACGCTGATCGAGAAGGACAAGCTGGGCGGGACCTGCCTGCACCGTGGGTGCATCCCGACCAAGGCCCTGCTCCACGCCGCCGAAGTCGCCGACGAAACTCGCGAATCGGAGTCGGTCGGGGTCAAGGCCGTGTTCGAAGGCATCGACATCGCCGGGGTCAACAAGTACAAGGACGGCGTCGTCGCCCGCCTGTACAAGGGCCTGCAGGGTCTGGCCAAGGCCCACAAGGTCAACCTGGTCGAGGGCACCGGCACCTTCGTCGGCGGCACGACCGTCGAGGTCGAGGGCACCCGCTACACGGGCAAGAATGTCATCCTCGCCACCGGTTCGTACTCGCGGACCCTGCCCGGTCTGGAGCTCGGCGGCCGGATCATCGCCAGCGAGCAGGCGCTCGCGCTCGACTGGGTGCCGAAGAAGGTCGTGGTGCTCGGCGGCGGCGTGATCGGCGTGGAGTTCGCGAGCGTCTGGGCCTCCTTCGGCGTCGACGTCACCGTGGTCGAGGCCCTGCCGCGCCTGGTGCCCGCCGAGGACGAGTTCGCGTCCAAGCAGCTCGAGCGCGCGTTCCGCCGCCGAAAGATCGCCTTCAAGACGGGCGTGCGGTTCACCGGCGCGAAGCAGGACGACAACGGCGTGAGCGTGTCCCTGGAGTCCGGCGAGACCATCGACGCTGACCTGCTGCTGGTCGCCGTCGGCCGCGGCCCGAACTCCGCGGGCCACGGCTACGAGGAGGCCGGCGTCAAGATCGACCGCGGCTTCGTCCTCACCGACGACCGCCTGCGCACGAACCTGCCGAACGTCTACGCCGTCGGCGACATCGTGCCGGGCCTGCAGCTGGCCCACCGCGGCTTCCAGCAGGGCATCTTCGTCGCCGAGGAGATCGCCGGGCTCGCCCCGCGCGTGATCGACGAGAAGGGCATCCCGCGCGTCACTTACTCGCACCCCGAGGTCGCCTCGGTCGGGCTCACCGAGTCGCAGGCCAAGGAGAAGTACGGCAACGACGTCACCACCTACACCTACGACCTCGGCGGCAACGGCAAGAGCCAGATCCTCAAGACCTCCGGTGGCGTGAAGCTGGTCAAGGCGCCCGACGGCCCGGTCGTCGGCGTGCACATGGTGGGCGACCGCGTCGGCGAGCTGATCGGCGAAGCGCAGCTGGTCTACAACTGGGAGGCGTTCCCGGAGGACGTCGCCCCCCTCATCCACGCGCACCCCACCCAGACCGAGGCCCTCGGTGAAGCGTTCCTCGCCCTCGCGGGCAAGCCGCTGCACGTGCACAGCTGACGTCTCACCAGCACAATCCAAACCTACGTCTTACAGATCAAGGGAGTCAGCGAACGATGGCCTACTCCGTCACGTTGCCGGAGCTCGGTGAGAGCGTCACTGAAGGCACCGTCACCCGGTGGTTGAAGCAGGAAGGCGACACCGTCGCGGTCGACGAGCCGTTGCTCGAGATCTCCACCGACAAGGTCGACACCGAAGTCCCGTCCCCCGTGGCCGGCACCCTGGTGAAGATCAGCGCCGGTGAGGACGAGACCGTCGAGGTCGGCGGCGAGCTCGCGGTGATCGACGACGGCACCGGCGGCGTCCCCGCCGCTGCCGAGCCGGCCGCCGCGCCCGCGCAGGAAGCCGCTCCGGAGCCGCAGGCGGCGCCCGAGCCCGAGCCGACGCCGGCGCCCGCCGCGCAGGCTCCTCAGGCCGAGGCCCCGTCGCGTCCGGACACCGCGCCGGCGTCTGGTGGCCAGGGCACCGAGGTGAAGCTGCCCGAGCTGGGCGAGAGCGTCACCGAGGGCACCGTGACCCGCTGGCTCAAGCAGGTCGGCGACCCGGTCGAGGTCGACGAGCCGCTGCTCGAGATCTCCACGGACAAGGTCGACACCGAGGTCCCGTCGCCGGTCGCCGGCACGGTGCTCGAGATCCGCGCCGGTGAGGACGAGACCGTCGAGGTCGGTGGGGTTCTCGCGGTGATCGGTGACGCGGGTGCGGCTCCGGCCGCCGCCCCGGCGCCCGCCGCTCCGGCCCCGGCTGCCCCGGCTCCGGCCCCGGTTCAGGAGAGCAAGCCCGCTCCTGCGCCGGCGCCTGCCGCGCCCGCCCCGGCTGCTCCGGCTCCGGCTGCTCCGGCTCCGGCCGCTCCGGCTCCGGCCGCTGCCGCCCCGGCCGCCAAGGCCGAGGACAACGGTTCGGCCGACGGCCCGTATGTCACGCCGCTGGTGCGCAAGCTCGCGTCCGAGCACGACATCGACCTGGCGACGCTGACCGGCAGCGGTGTCGGCGGCCGCATCCGCAAGCAGGACGTGCTCGCGGCGGCCGAGGCCAAGCAGAAGGCGGCCGCGCCGGCGCCCGCGGCTGCTGCCCCGGCCCCGGCTGCGCAGGCCCCGGCTCCCGCCGCGGCTGCCCCGTCGGCTCCGGCCGCGGTCTCGCCGGACATCGCCGCCCTGCGCGGCACGGTGCAGAAGGCCAGCCGGATCCGGCAGATCACGGCCACCAAGACCCGCGAGTCGCTGCAGGTTTCCGCGCAGCTCACGCAGGTGCACGAGGTGGACGTGACGAAGATCGCCAAGCTGCGCCAGCGCGCGAAGGCGGCCTTCCGCGAGCGCGAGGGCGTGAACCTCACGTTCCTGCCGTTCTTCGCGAAGGCCACCGTCGAGGCGCTCAAGCAGCACCCGAACGTCAACGCGTCCTACAACGAGGACACGAAGGAGATCACCTACCACGGCGCCGTGCACCTGGGCATCGCGGTGGACACCGACCGCGGCCTGCTGTCGGTCGTGATCCACGACGCGGGTGAGCTGAGCCTGGCCGGTCTCGCGCACCGCATCGCCGACCTGGCGGCGCGGGCCCGGGCCAACCACATCAAGCCGGACGAGCTGACCGGTGGCACCTTCACCGTCACGAACATCGGCAGCAACGGCGCCCTGTTCGACACGCCGATCATCGTGCAGCCGCAGTCCGGCATGCTCGGCACCGGCGCCGTCGTGAAGCGCCCGGTCGTCGTGTCCGACGCTGAGGGCAACGACACGATCTCCGTCCGCTCGATGGTGTTCCTGCCGCTGACCTACGACCACCGCCTGGTCGACGGCGCCGACGCCGGCCGCTTCCTCACGACGATCAAGCAGCGTCTGGAAGAGGGCAAGTTCGAGGACGAGCTCGGCCTCTGACGCGGTAGCCGGTCTGTCGAAGGCCCCGCACTCCCCCAGGGGTGCGGGGCCTTCGCCGTTCTCGAGTGTCCGATGTAGACGGTCGGCCGCGGTCCGCCGTGGCGGGACCGGGGGCCGGGCTGGGACACTGGCGGTGCCACGGTCACCCCCGTCCTGTCCATTCCGGACGGTCCCGCACGGGGTCGCCGACCACGGGCCGGGGGTGCGGAACACGCACGGATAGGACACGATCTCAGGCATGCGGGTACTCATCGCGGGGTCCGGCGGGCTCATCGGCACGGCACTGGCGGCGCGGCTGCGCTCGGCCGGCCACGACGTGCGCCGCCTCGTGCGGCGCACCGCGCGGGCGGCCGACGAACACGGCTGGGACCCGCCGTCGGCGCGGATCGACGAGGGCGCGTTCGACGGGGTCGACGCCGTCGTGAACCTCTGCGGCGCGCCTCTGCTGCCGGGCCGCTGGAGCGCGATGCGCAAGCAGGTGCTGCTCGACAGCCGCGTCGAGCCCACCGAGGTGCTCGCCGAAGCCGTGGCCGAACACGGCGTGAAGGTGCTCGTGAACGCCTCCGCGGTCGGGTTCTACGGCAACACCGGTTCCCGCGTGGTCGACGAAACCGCCGGTACGGGCACGGGTTTCCTGGCTGAGCTCTGCACGGCGTGGGAAGGCGCGACCGCCCCCGCCGCCACGGCCGGCGCCCGCGTGGTGCTCGTCCGCACCGGCCTCGTGCTCGCGCGCAAGGGCGGCCTGCTCGACGTGCTGCGGCCGCTGTTCGGCTTCGCCCTCGGCGGCCGCCTCGGCGACGGCCGCCAGTTCATGCCGTGGATCTCGCTCGACGACGAGGTCGGCGCCCTCGTCCACGCGCTGGAGCACGAAACGCTGGCCGGCCCGGTCAACCTCGCCGGCCCCGCGCCCGCCACCAACGCCGAGTTCACGAAAGCCCTCGGCCAAGCCCTGCACCGGCCCGCGCCGTGGTGGGTTCCGGGGGTCGCGCTGAAGCTCGCGCTCGGGCAGGCCGGCGAGGAAATGGCGTTGTACGGCCAGCGCGCCGTCCCGAGGCGGCTGGAGCACACGGGTTACGAGTTCCGCCACCGCACTCTGGAGAGCGCGCTGGCCGCGGCGACATGACCGTGCCGCGCGTCCGCTGGGTCGTGACCGGTGTGGTGCTGTTCGCCGCGTTCCTCGCGCTCGGCCTGCTCGTCGACCGGCAGCCGCTGCAGTTCGACACGGAGGTCGCGAACGTGTTGCGCGGCCAGGACACCCGCCCGGCCGGGCTGGTCGCGGGGGTCGTCACGAACGTCCTCGGTCCCGTGCTGCCCTGGGTGCTGGGCGTGGCGCTGCTCGCACTGGCGTTGCGGGACCGCTCGAAGCTGTCGTTGTGCGTGCGGCTGGCTGTGGTGCTGGTGCTGTGCCGGCTGACGAGCGTGACGTTCAAACCCGTGTTCCTGCGCCAGCGTCCGCGCGAGTACCCGGACCTGAGCTACCCCAGCGGCCACGTCGTCGCGGTGGCCTCGACCGGACTGGTCGTGGTGCTCGTGTGTGGCTGGTTCGCGCCGCGGTTCGTCCGGTGGGCGGTGGGGATCACCGTGGCCGCGACCGTCGTGGCGGCGGCCTGCCGGGTCGTGCTGGGTGTGCATTGGGTCACGGACACCGTCGGCGCCGCGCTCGCGGTGCTGGGAATGGGCCTGGTGTCGGCGACGGCACTTCGGCTCGTGCCCTTTCGCAGGCCTGACGGGCGTAGCCTCGACGAGTGAGTTCTTCGACCGATTCCTGCCGTGCCGCCACCGAACCCGTCGTAGTCCGGGAGCTCGGCACGATCGACTACACCGAGGCCTGGGACCTGCAGCGCGAGATCCTCACCGCGCGCGCCGACCAGACCGGACCGGACACCCTGCTGCTGCTGGAGCACCCGTCGGTCTACACCGCGGGCAAGCGCACGGAGCCCGAGGATCGGCCGGCCGACGGCACCCCGGTGATCGACGTGGACCGCGGCGGCAAGATCACGTGGCACGGCCCCGGCCAGCTCGTCGGTTACCCGATCATCGAGCTCGCCGACCCGATCGACGTCATGCATTACGTGCGCCGCCTCGAGGAGGCGCTGATCGTGGTGTGCGAGCGGCTCGGTGTGCACACCGGCCGCGTCGAGGGCCGCAGCGGCGTGTGGATCGCGGCCGACGACCGCGGGATCGAGCGCAAGATCGCCGCGATCGGCATCCGCGTGCAGCGCGGCGTGACCATGCACGGCCTCGAGTTGAACTGCAACGCCGACCTCGGCGCGTTCGACTCGATCGTGCCGTGCGGCATCCGCGACGCCGGCGTCACTTCGCTGTCCTACGAACTGCAGCGCGACATCACCGTGGCGGAGGTGCTGCCGATGGTGCGCGACGCCGTGCTGGCCGCGCTAGAAGGTGAGCTGGTCGTGCGTGACGACCGCTGGCTGCCGCGCCCGGAAGCGCCTTCGGCGCCGGGCGTCACCTTCGCCCTGCAGAACTGAGAACTCGTGAGGGGCCGCGCTGCGTTCGAACAAGAACCGAACCGGCGCCGCCCCTCACGAGCAAGTCACAGCTGCGGTGCCACGTCCGAGGCGATGAACTCGAGGTGGTCCAGGTCCTGCAGGTCGAGAACCTGCAGGTAGAGCCGCGTGATACCCGTCTTCTCGCGCCACTGCCCGATGCGGTCGACGACCTGGGCCGCCGTGCCGGCCAGGCCGGACTCGCGCAGCTCAGCGAGGTCACGGCCGATGGCTCCGGCCCGGCGCGCCACCTCGGCGTCGTCGCGGCCGATCGCGACGGTGAGCGCCACCGAACGCAGGATCTCCTTGGGGTCGCGGCCCACGGCCTCGGCCGCGGCGGCCACGCGCTCGAACTGCGCCAGCGCGGCTTCCGGGCTCGCGAACGGCAGGTTGAACTCGTCGGCGAAGCGCGCGGCCAGCTCGGGCGTGCGCTTCTTGCCCCCGCCACCGATGATCACGGGCGGCGCGGGCGACTGCGCCGGCTTCGGCAGCGCGGGCGAGTCGACGACGGTGTAGTGCTCACCGGAGAACGAGAACGTCTCGCCCACCGGCGTCTTCCACAAGCCGGTGATGATCTCCAGCTGCTCGGCGTAGCGGTCGAAGCGCTCCTTCAGCGGCGGCAGCGTGAGCGCGTAGGCGGTGTGCTCGGTGTCGAACCAGCCCGCGCCGAGACCGAACTCCACGCGCCCGCCCGACATCTGGTCGACCTGCGCCACGGAGATCGCGAGCGGGCCGGGGTGGCGGAACGTCGCGGCGGTGACGAGCGTGCCGAGCCGGATCCGCTTGGTCTCACGGGCGAGCCCGGCCAAGGTGATCCACGCGTCGGTGGGCCCGGGCAGGCCGTCGCCGTCGCCCATCTTCAGGTAGTGATCGCTGCGGAAGAACGCGTCGAAACCGGCGGCCTCGGTCGCCTTGGCGACGCGCAGGAGGTCGTCGTACGTGGCGCCCTGCTGGGGCTCCGTGAAGATCCTCAAGTCCATGGCGCCAGCCTAGCCACGGAGCCGCTCAGCTCGCGGCCGGTCGCTCCCCCGCTTCGCCGGGCTGACGCAGGCGCAGCAGCATCCGCACGATCACGCCTTCGATCTGCTCACCGATCTTCTTCGGGTCGGTCGCGCTCGCGATCTCCGTGGCCGCGGACGACAGCGCGCCGAACAGGAGCCGCGCGGTGATGTCGACCGGCACGGGCTCGACCTCGCCGGCGTCCACGAGCGACTGCAGGCCCGCCCGCACGAGCCCGAAGCTGCACTGCTCCTCGGCCTCACGCCAGCGTTCCCAGCCCATCACCACCGGCGCCTCGTGGATCGCGATGCGCTGGTAGGCCGGGTCGAGGCAGCTCTTGATGAACGCGTTGAGCGCGCCCAGCACCCGTTCCCACGGCGTGCCGGGGCCGGTCATGATCTTCTCCAGCCGGTCGTAGACCAGGCTTTCCACGGAGTCGAACGCGGCTTCGAACAGGGCTTGCTTGCCGCTGAAGTGGTGGTACAGCGCGCCCTTCGTCACGCGGGCGCGTTTGGCCACCTCGTCGAGCGAGGTACCCGCGTAACCGCGTTTCGTGAACAGCTCGACGGCGCTGTCGACCAGGGCGGATCGTGTGGACTCCGAGTAGTCGAGTCGTCTGGACCTCATTGTCGGCACCCTCACAACCTTACGCCGGACGGCGATCTCCATACCCATGGTATGTTCACTGCGTCAGGTCCGTACCGGGAGTATGCCGCAAACTCGCGGTACGACCCGGGCCACGGAAGGGGAGCCCACACCATGAGCTGGACCGACTTCTACCGACGCCGGGAGATCCTCGAGGCGGCCGTGCGCCACGCGCAGCGCACCCCCGGTGAGCCGCTCATTCTCGCCGAGATCCCCGGCGCCACCGACGTTTTCGGCTGTGAAGAGAACCTGCTACTGGCGCTGCAGTACAAGTGGACGCAGGTGCTCGGGGGGCACCTGCGCGCCGAGCTGGCCGACCCGGAGGACGCCGCGGCCGACGGCGTCGGCGACCAGGTCGACGCCGTTTCCCGCGCGTGGCGGCGCGCGCAGTCCGAGCACGAGACGCTTCGTGCGGTACTCGACGGCGCGCTGACCCGGCACCCGTCGCTGGTGAACCTGCACGAGGGCGAGCTGCGCACACTGGCGCTCACGGCCGGGCTGGCCGGGCCCGGCGAGCCCACCGAGGAGATCACCCGCGTCGGCTACGCCTTCGATTCGCTGGTGCGCGCCGGCAGTGACCGCTCGGACCGCGCGGCCTGCCCGGTGCGGCGGCGCAGCCCCATGGGACACCTCATGCGCCTGCTCGCACCCAGCGCGTGACCGCGTAGTTACAGGCGTGTAGTTAGGTGAACCCCATGAACCGACGCTGGACCGAGGCCGACCTGGCCGACCAGACCGGCCGGACCGTCCTGGTCACCGGCGCCAACTCGGGCCTCGGTCTGCGCACGGCGGAGGTCCTCGCCGGCCGCGGCGCGCGGGTGCTGCTCGCGTGCCGTTCGGCCGAGCGCGGTGCCGCCGCTCTCGAGCGTGTGCGTTCGGTGGCCTCCGGTGCCGCGCCGGAGCTCGTGCAGTTGGATCTGGCCGACCTCGCGTCGGTGCGCAAGGCGGCCACGTCGGTGCGCGAGCGGACCGGTGACGCGCTTGACGTGCTCGTGAACAACGCCGGCCTCATGGGCACGCCCCAGGGCCGGACGGCCGACGGCTTCGAGCTGCAGTTCGGCACCAACTACCTCGGGCCGGCCGCGCTCACGTGGCTGCTCATGCCCGCGCTACGCGGCGGCACGGCGGCACGCGTGGTCACGCTCTCCAGCATCGCCGCGACGGGCGCGCGAATCCGGCTGGCGGACCCGAACTTCGAGCACGGCCGATTCCACACGGCCGCCGCCTACGGGCAGTCGAAGCTCGCGGACCAGATCTTCGGGCTGGAGCTCGACCGGCGGCTGCGCGCGGCCGCCTCCCCGGTGATCAGCGTGCTCGCCCACCCCGGCTACACATCGACCGGCCTGCAGCCCGCCATGGCGAAGTCGTACAGCAACGCCGTCGTCCGCAACGTCATGCAGGGGACCATGTGGCTCGGCAACTTGCTGGTGGGCCAGGACATCGCGCACGGCGCCCTGCCGCAGCTCTACGCGGCCACGCAGCCCGACGTCGAGGGCGGCGACTACTACGGCCCCGACCGGCTGTCCGGCTCCCGCGGCCACCCCACCAAGGTGCGCCCGCTCGCTGCCGCCCGCGACCTCGCGACTGCGACCGCATTGTGGGACTTGACGGCCCGCTTGACGAACGTCACGCCCGACCCGCAGTAGGCGATTCGCCCGGTACCGCGGGCGTAGTGTGGTGGACGTGACTGCTGCGCCTGAAGGGCGGAAGTTGCTGCGGCTGGAGGTCCGCAACAGCGAGACGCCGATTGAGAAGAAGCCGTCGTGGATCAGGACGAAGGTGCGGATGGGGCCGGAGTTCACCGAGCTGAAGGGCTTGGTGCGCAGGGAGGGTCTGCACACTGTCTGCGAGGAAGCGGGCTGTCCCAATATCTACGAGTGCTGGGAAGATCGCGAGGCGACGTTCCTGATCGGTGGGGACCAGTGCACGCGCCGCTGTGATTTCTGCCAGATCGACACGGGTAAGCCCGCCGAGCTGGACCGCTCGGAGCCGCGCAAGGTGGCGGAGTCGGTGCAGGCTATGGGGTTGCGGTATTCGACCGTCACGGGTGTCGCGCGTGATGACTTGGATGATGGCGGGGCTTGGTTGTATGCGGAGACCGTGCGGCAGATTCACGAGCTGAACCCGGGTACGGGTGTGGAGTTGCTGATCCCGGACTTCAATGCCGATCCCGGGCAGTTGGCTGAGGTGTTCGGTTCGCGGCCGGAGGTTTTGGCGCACAACGTGGAGACGGTGCCGCGGATCTTCAAGCGCATCCGTCCGGGGTTCCGCTACGCGCGTTCACTGGAGGTCATCACGAAGGCCCGTGAGGCGGGGTTGGTGACGAAGTCGAACTTGATCCTCGGGATGGGCGAGACGCCCGATGAGGTCGGGTCGGCGATGCGGGACTTGTACGAGGCGGGTTGCGAGATTCTGACGATCACGCAGTATCTGCGGCCGTCGCCGCGGCACCATCCGGTGGACCGGTGGGTGAAGCCGGAGGAGTTCGTGGTGCACTCCCAGGCGGCTGAGGCGCTCGGGTTCAGCGGTGTGATGGCGGGACCGCTCGTGCGCTCCTCCTACCGGGCGGGCCGGTTGTACGCGCAGACCAAGGCCCACCGTGGTGAGGAGCTGCCGGAGAACCTGGCGCACCTGGCCGAGCAGGGCCCCGCAGCGCAAGAGGCCAGCTCGCTGCTCGCACGCTGACCGGCGTTTGATTCGCGAAGGGCCCGCTCACCTCGAGCGGGCCCTTCGTCGTTCCCGGCCCCTACGGGCAGTCCCTGGGAAGTCCCCCAAGTCGGGCGGAGCGCCGTGACGGAGTCCAAAGAATCCGTAAAGTGACCTTGTGGCTCTGGTAACGGATCTCCTGAACTGGCTGCACGGACTCCCGGAACCGGGCCTTGTCGCCGCGGCCGGCGGGCTCGTGTTCGCCGAGTGCACCATCGGCCTGGGGTTCATCGCTCCCGGCGAGTCGGCGCTGCTCATCGCGGCCACGACAGCGACCACGACACCACGGTTCCTCACGCTGTGGGCCGTGGTCACGGTGTGCGCGGCGCTCGGCGACTCCGTCGGCTACGCGCTCGGCCGCCGGTTCGGACCACGGCTGCGCGAGACGAAGCTGATCCGCAAGTACGGCCTCGACGCGTGGGACAAGGCCGCCGGCGTGCTGGAGCGGCGCGGCGCGTGGGCAGTGTTTTTCGCGCGGTTCCTGCCGGTGTTGCGGACGTTGACGCCGGCCGCCGCGGGCGCGTCACGGCTGCCGTTCCGGAAGTTCCTGCCCGCGACGGCCGCGGGGGCGTTGTGCTGGTCACTCGCGCACATCAGCCTCGGCGCGGCGCTCGGCGAGGCGGCCAAGAAGGTAGAGGGCGCGTTCAGCACGGGCTTCCTCGTGGCGGCGGCGGTGGTCGTCGGGGTGCTGGTGTTCTTCCTGGTGCGCATGAAGAAGCGCAAAGCACTGGCACCCGAGGAGACCGAGGAACCCGTCCGCGTCGCCGAGTGATCCGGTGCGGCATCACACGTCCGTGACGCCGCCGTGAGCGCTCACGCTTACTACATTCGGCGGTATGACCCCACTCGATCTCCCCGGGCCGGTGGCGTTCGTGCTCGGCGGCGGAGGGAGCCTGGGCGCGCTGCAGGTCGGGATGCTGCGCGCGCTGGACGAAGCCGGCGTGACACCCGACCTCGTGGTCGGCACGTCGGTGGGTTCACTCAACGCGGCCGTGCTGGCGCTGCCCGGCGCCGACCGGCTCGGGCGCCTGCACGACATCTGGAAGCACATGACGAAGCACGAAGCCTTTCCCGGCGGCGTGTTCAGCCAGGTGCGCACGCTTCGCCACAGCAAGACGAACCTGTTCCCCAACACGGGTCTCACGAAGATCATCGACGACCACCTCGGCCCCGGCCGGCGCTTCGAGGACCTGGAGCTCCCGCCCGGCGTGGTGACCACGGACGTCGACACGGCCGAGCCGGTGCTGTTCCGCACGGGGCCGGTGCGCGAGCCGTTGCTGGCCAGCTGCGCCATCCCGGGGATCTACCCGCCGGTGGACTACGACGGCCGGCTGCTCTACGACGGCGGCCTGGTGGCCAACGTGCCGATGCGCCAGGCGCTCGCAATGGGCGCTCGCTCGCTGGTGGTCCTGGATTGCGCGTTTCCGGGCAAGATGCCCGGTGCGCCGCACACGTTCGCCGAGGTGATGATGTTCACCGCGTTGATCAGCATGCGCAATCAGGCGGCGCTGGAGGCTCCCGCGGCGGCGCGGCGCGCGCCTGTGGTCTACCTGCCCGGGCCGGCACCCGTGCGCGTCAGCCCGCTGGACTTCACGAAGACGGACCAGCTCGCCGACGAGGCCCACCATTCGGCCCGTGACTACCTGAAGGAACTGGTCGTCGACGGCCCCGGTCTCTACGGTGCGCCAGGGCTCGTCACAGGGTGATCCACGCCACTGCGATGCACCTATCCGCTGCGTGGCGCGTCCTCCTGATCGCGTAGTTTTGGAATAGAAGATGCCTGCCGGCCCGCGATACCCCGCAAAAGAGACAAAATGTTCCCGAAGAAGACTTTCCTTTCGGTTGCCGGAATTCTCGCGGCAACCCTGCTGGTTTCGGCCTGTTCCTCCGGTGGGGACACCGGCGGCAGCGCGTCGCCCGTGACCCCCGGTGGCACGAGCGCGGCCACGGACGCGACTCCGGCGACGGTGTCGATCGACCCGGCCAACGCCACCGGCATCAGCCCGACCACGCCGATCGTCGTCAAGGCCGCCAACGGCAAGCTGACCGACGTGACGGTGACCAACTCCAAGGGGAAGACGGTCGCCGGCAAGCTCGCGACGGACGGCTCCAGCTGGACCAACACCGAGGTGCTCGGTTACGCCGGCACCTACAAGGTCGTCGCGCACGCCCAGGGCACCGACGGCAAGCAGGTGGAGAAGGACGGTGACATCACCACTGTGTCGCCGAAGAAGCAGGCGAACGCGAACCTGATCCCGGCGCCGTCGGCCGTGAAGTCCACCGGCGTGGGCGTGGGGCAGCCGATCGTGTTCAGCTTCGGCACCGCGGTGAAGAACAAGGCCGCCGTGGAGAAGGCGCTGTCGGTGCAGTCGTCGCCGCAGCAGGACGGCAGCTGGTACTGGATGGACGACAAGAACGTCCACTACCGGCCGAAGGAGTACTGGCAGCCGAACACCACGCTGACCGTCACGGCGAAGATCTACGGTGTCGACTTCGGCAACGGCGTGTTCGGCGCCGAGGACCGCACCGAGACGTACAAGGTGCACGACTCCTGGATCGCCAAGGCGGACGGCAACACCGAGCAGATGCAGATCTTCCACAACGGCTCCATGGTGAAGTCCATGCCGATCTCCATGGGCAAGGACGCCACGCCGACCCACCTCGGCCCGCACGTGATCTCGGACAAGCAGGCCAACTACACGATGGACTCCTGCACCTACGGCGTCTGCCCGCCCGACCCGAAGGCCTACCGCTCCAACGAGAAGTGGTCCGAACGCATCTCGAACGACGGGGAGTTCGTGCACGAGAACCCGAACAGCGTCGGCCAGCAGGGCAGCTCCAACGTGTCCCACGGCTGCATCAACCTGAACGCCGCCAACGCCGAATGGTTCTTCCAGAACTTCGGCCTCGGCGACGTCGTGGAGGTCACCAACTCGGGCGGCCCGCAGCTCCCCGTGTGGGACCTGTACGGCGACTGGTCCAAGTCCTGGACGGACTGGCAGAAGGGCTCAGCTCTCTGAGCCTTGGAGGGCCTCCGCTTCGGGGTGAGGCTCGCGGGTGACGGACTGGCGGAAGGCGCCGGAGCGATTGTTGCTCCGGCGCCTTTCTCGTCGTCTGGGGGTGTCGAGTGGGCTCTGTGCCGGGCATTCTTGTCCCGCCCGTGAAGGAGGTACGTAGTTGCCTGCACGGATTTTCATGCTCTCCTGCGCTTCTGTCCGCGCGCGGCACGACGTGCGCAAGGGAACGAGCTATGCACCGTCGTTGGCGTCGCGCAGGGAACGGATCATGCTCTGCAGGATCCGGAACGCGCCTGACTGCTCGGCCTCGGTCATGCCGGCCAGCATTGTGACCTCGACGGACCGGACGGCCACGGTCGCCTTCTCAAGGCTCCGCCGGCCGCGAGGCGTGAGCCGCGTGGGAAGAACCTTTCCGACGGGTGCCTCCGCGGGCCTGGTCACGTAGCCCTCTCGTTCCAGCGTCTGGAGCAGCACATTCATCGTCTGCCGTGTCACGAACGCGCCCCGCGCGAGCTCGGAGTTCGACAAGCCCGGTCGTTGTGCCAGCAGCTCGAGGCAGGAGTAGTGCGTCACGCTCATCCCGAGCGGCCGCAGCACCTCCTCCATGGCCGCGCGAAGGACGCTCGACGCCTCCTTCAGCAGGTAGCCCAGTGACGTCTCCAGGTCAACGCCGACACCGTCTTGACTCATGTCAGCATTCTGACATAGATTGCCCCGTGTCAGAAAGCTGACACGAAACTATGGAGTGTCATCATGCCCGCCACCGGCCCCGACTTCATCTCGCTCCAAGCGCGCGACCTCGATGCTTCACAGGCGTTCTACGAGCAGTACCTCGGCCTCGTCCGCTCGTCGGCCGGACCTCCGCACGCCGTCGTCTTCGAGACGAAGCCGATCGCGTTCGCACTCCGCGACGTCGTTCCCGGCACCGATCTCGCATCCGTTGCCCAGCCCGGCATCGGTGCCGCGATCTGGCTCCACGCCACAGACGTCCAGGCCATTCACGATGCTCTCGTCGCCGACAACCACACCATCGTCTCCGCGCCGATCGACGGCCCCTTCGGCCGGACATTCACCTTCGCGGACCCCGACGGCTACCGAATCACTCTCCACGACCGCACCTGACAAGCCCAACACCACCGGACGACCATCGGCCCCCGCAGACCGCGGTTGCGCCCGAAACGCGAGAACCCGGGCGAAGTTCGTCTGCCCCGCGGTGATCACCTGTCCGGCTCTTCACCCCTGGGGCGGGCGGAGTGCGACGTCGAGCCGCGCGGTCGTGACCGCCGGCGCCGCCGGGGGCGGTCCGTTAGACCAGCCGGCGGTCGGTCGAAAAGGGTCGGGAAATAGAGTCAGGCCCCGGGAGAACCGTGAAGATTCTCGACCGGGGCCTACTCTAAGTAAGTTCGGCGGCGTCCTACTCTCCCACAACCCTTCGGTTGCAGTACC